>CANBTQ010000051.1 GCA_947372425.1 Comamonadaceae bacterium
CGCCAGGCGGCCGAAGCCGCGCGGGTTGCGGCCGCGCAGCAGCAGGAAGCCACGCGCCAGGAAGGCTTGCGACAAGAGGCCGCGCGACAAGCGGCACAGCAGCAGGCGGCAGCCCGCCAGGCCGCCGAAGCTGCGGGAATTGCCAACGCCCAGCAACAGGAAGCCGCGCGCCAGGAAAATTTGCGGCAAGAGGCCGTGCGCGCGGCAGCCGCCCGGCAGCAGGAACTGGCGCGCCAGGAGGCAGCCCGCCGTGCCGCCGAAAGCGCAGCCGCGCTGGCACAGCAACCGGTCGTGCGGGTGCCGGAAGTGGCGAACGACAAGCCGGTGGAAAAGCCCCGCCGGCGCACCCTGATCGGACGCCCGGAACAAGACGAACGGCTGGCCGTTTTTGCCGAGGCCTGGAGCCAGCGGGTGCAGCAGAAGGCGGATTTCGAATTTGTCGAGGCCGCCAAGAGCGGCCCCTATGTCAACCCGATCGTCACGGTCAACCTGCGTGCCGACGGCAGCGTGGACAGCGTGGTGTTCAAGCGCTCCAGCGGCATACCGGCCATCGACGATGCCATCCGCATCATCGTTGCCAGCCTGGCGCCCTATGGCCGCATCCCGGGCGAACTGGCGCTGGACTACGACGTGGTCGAGGTCACGCGCCTGTGGACGCTGGGCAGCGGCCTGCGCCTGCTACGCACCGGCCGCTAGACGCGCACCCACGCCAAGCGGGGAGCGTTGGGGGCTGCATTCACCCAGCCAAGCCTACGTACACCTCTTGCACGTCATCATGGGCGTCGATGGCGGCCAGAAAGGCTTCCACTTCTTCCAGTGCTTCGGCGCTCAGGCTGGCGGGATCGACCGGGTTCTTGGGCTTGTAGCCCAGCTTCATGGACAGCACGTTGAAGCCTTGCGCGGGCAATGCGCGGCTGACCAGGTCAAGCTCGGCCGGGTCGGTCAGGAACAGGGTGTTGCCTTCTTCGCCGGCTTCCAGATCCTGCGCACCGGCCTCGATGGCAGCGGTCTCGGCATCGGTGCCGGGATTCACGGGCGCAGCTTCGATCATGCCCAGGTGGTCAAAGTCCCAGGCCACCGAGCCGGAGGTGCCGAGCTGGCCCTTGCGGAACAGCACGCGCATTTCGGGGGCGGTGCGCTTGACGTTGTCGGTCAGGCACTCCACCATCACCGCCACCTGGTGCGGGGCAAAGCCTTCGTACATCACGCGCTCGTAGTGGGTGGCCTCGTCGCCCACGCCTGCGCCTTTTTTCAGGGCCCGGTCCAGCGTGTCCTTGGGCATGGAGACCTTGCGGGCCTGCTCCACCACCAGGCGCAGACGCGCGTTGCTGGCCGGGTCTGCACCGTTGCGCGCGGCCACGGTGATTTCCTTCACCAGCTTGGTGAACATCTTGCCTCTGGCATTGGCTGCCAGATCTTTACCTTTTGCTTTCCACTGCGCGCCCATGATGGAGTTTCCTTTGTGTGATGGCGCCCATTGGCGCCGAGGGTAGTCGGGGATGATAGTGCGGTTCTGCCGCGTGGCTTTTGCGCCAGCGCTAAGTTGCTGCAGGCAAGGGGCGCGGCACCGGTTGCAAAAAGGTGACGGCAATCGCCGCCGCCAGCAACTGGAACAGGATGATGGCCAGCACCGAGCCGGCCCAGTGCCAGGCCTCGAACGCGACGCCGGCAATCCAGGCACCCGCCGCGCCACCGGCGTAATAGCTGAGGTAGTAAATGCCGGTGGCCAGGGAGCGGCCCTCGGTCACGTTGTCGGCAATGTGGCTGATGGTGGCCGACTGGCAGATAAACACGCCACAGGAGCACACCGCCAGCCCCGTAATCACCGCCGGCAGCAGCGGCAGCAGGGTCAGCAGCAAACCGATGGTCGAGCAGGCCAGGGTGGTCAGCACGGTGCGCAAAAAGCCGTAACGCACGATAAAACGCCCGGCAATCGGCGTCACCACCACGCCCAGCAGGTAGACCCCGAACACATTGGCCAGACCGGCGGTTGACAGGCTGAAGGGCGGCTGCGCCAGATACAGGTTGACGTAGGTGAAGCTGCCCACCAGCGAAAACAGCACGCAGAAACCCAGGGCGCAGATGGCCACAAAGCGGCGGTTGCGCAGGTGCCGGGCCAGCGTCTGCAAGGCCCCGCGCACATTGCGGTTGGGCACAAAATGGCGCGAAGCCGGCAGAGCCCAGAGCACCCACAGCGCCCCCAGAAAATTCAGCGCGGCCAGGGCCATGAAGGCGCCACGCCAACCCAGCAACTGCCCGGCATGGCCGGTGATGAAGCGACCGCAAAACCCGCCCATGACGGTGCCGCCCACATAGGTGCTGGTCATGCGCGCCACGCCCCCGGTCTTGAACTCTTCCGACAGGTAGGCAATCAGCACCACCACAATGCCGGGCACCGCCAGCCCCTGCACAAAGCGCAGAAGCACCACCGTGTGCAGGCTGCCGGCCAGGGAAATCAGCGCCGTGGGAAGGGTCAGGGCAAACAGGGCGCTGCACAGAATGCGCTTGCGCCCCAGGGCATCGGACAGCATGCCCATGAAGGGCGAGACCAGGGCAATCGCCAGCACCGTGGCACCCACGGTGGCACCGGCCTGCAGCGGCGAGGCCTGAAAGTCGTGCATCAGCAGGGGCAGCACCGCCTGCATGGAATACACGTTCAAGAAGGCAAAAAAGCCAATCACCCAGACCACCACACGCGAGGCCTGCCGGCCCTCAGCGGGCAGGAAGCGGCGCCAGGTGAACTGGCCGGAAACAGGCTGCGGCATCGTGGAAGGGCGCTTTCAAAGCCACGATGCTACCGCGCCTGTGTCGGCGCCCCAGACCACCAGCGACTGTCCTCTGGCGTTGCTGGCCACACGGGGCTGCTCCCGCGTCAGGGTGCTCTCGGTACCCACCGGTGAAAACACCTGCGCTGTGCCCCAGAGGCCGCCGGCTTGGCAGTGGTTGACCATGACATCGACCGCGTTCTGCGCCGACCAGCGATACCAGACCACGGTGGCTTTGCCAGCGCCGTCCATGGCCAGGCCCGGGCCAATCATGTCGCCCAGTTTGGAATCCACAAAGTGACCGGCCGTGCCCCAGCCCACACCGGCCACATAGTGGTTGCTGCCACCATAGGCGCCGTAGGCGGTTTGCTGCTGCCAGACGGCAAGGGCGTTGCCGGCAGCGTCCAGGGCCACGGCGGGTTCATGGCTGTCCTCGTTGGTGTCCAGGGTGATGGTGGTGGCCGGCTGCCAGCCACCGGAAGGCTGGAACAAGGCCGCCTGCACCACCATCGGCAGGGAAGGCAGCAGGCGCCGCGACCACAGCACGGCCGCGTTACCGGCGGCGTTGACCGCCAGTGCCAGCCGCCCGTACACATAGGCCGTGTCGGCATGGCCGCCACTGGCGCTGACGATGCTGCCCGTGCCCCAGCTGCCGGCCGTGCCGACCTGGCGCACCCAGACATCGACTGGCTGGGCGTCGATGGCCGAGCCGTCGCCGCGCTCCTGCTCCCAGGCCAGCAGCCCCTGCCCGGCCGGATTCAGGGCCACCCGCAGGCCATAGGCGTTGTTGACGCCGTCGCTCACCAGGGCGGCGCTGGACCAGCTGTCCCGGTCGGCCGCGTAGTACGCAGCCCAGCCGTCCGCGTGGTAGCTGCGGCCATCGCTTTGTTGCCACACCACCAGGGCGTTGCCGGCCTGGTCAACGGCCAGATCCGGTTGCCTGGCACTGCCGGCCAGCGCTGGCGAAAGCTGTTGCGCCGGTGCCCAGCCCGCGCTGTTTGCACGCAAGCGGCTGACCCAGACGCTGCTGCTGCCATTGCTGCACTGGGTCCACACCATCAGCGCGTTGCCACTGCCGTCAAACAGCAGCCGCGGGCTGCCGGCATCCCCGGCCGTGCTGAGGGTGGTGCCAGGGTCGATGCCGTTCATCAGGCGCACCTTGAGCACGTTGTGCCCGCCCACCGCTTCGGTCCAGGCCATCATGCCCTGGCCGTTGCTGTTCACTGCCGCATCAAAACCGGTGGCCTGCAGCGTGCCTGTCAGGCTCAGCCCGGCAGTGACGGGCATGGGAGCCGGGCTGGGCACGGGCGGTGCCAGCAGCAGCGCTCCGGTCGCCTTGTCGTAGAGGCTGACACCGCCTGCGGTCGCGGACATCACGATGCCGTCCAGCAGCGCGTCCATGCCGGTGTGGTCGGCCGCAAAGCGCAGCGTAATCGGGTTGGCTGCGGTTACCGCATAACGGGTCATCAGGGCTTGCAGATCCGCTTGCATGCTGGCCATCGCCGCGGGCAGCGCGGCCTGCAGGGCGGCAAAGGCGGCCGGGCCGGGCGCTGCATACAAGGCGTCCAATGCCAGCGCACCGGCCGCATGGGTCACCGCCACATGCGTCAAGGGGGTGACATTGGCCACGCCGCCGGCACTGGCAAAGGAATACAGCCGGTGCATGCCGGCCGCGTCACTCCACTCGGCCTTGAGCAACACCGGCAGGCTGATGTCTGCCAGCTTGAACTGGAACGGGCCGTCGGTGGTGTCCACATAGTGCGCATGACCGGCGCTGTCCATCAGAAAAATGCGTCCATTGATGCCGGCGCCCTGGGCGGCTACACCGCTCAGGGTCAGGGTGGCGGGATCGGCCGACCCCACCAGACCGCCCCCGCCTCCACCGCCGCCTCCACCACATCCAAAAAGTGACAAAAGCACTAACAACGCAATGAATATCCGCATGGGATTTCTTTCAAACTTTATTTAGTACTTTTTTAATCGGCCAAGAATCGAAAAAACTTAAGCCACACGCCATTTCATTCGGACCGCTTCGACCCACCCCCTTGCAGCTGGCGGCCCGGAATCTGTGGGGCACGGCGCCCGCGGGAAGCCAGCCCCGCCTTGTGAAATTGTTCAGAACAGTACATTGACCAAGCCGCAATAATCAAGGCCTTGTTTGCGTAAGGGTGCTCATGGACCGGTTGCTATCGATGCGGGTGTTTCAAAAAGTCATCGACGAGGGCGGCTTTGCAGCGGCCGCGCGGGCCCTGGACATGTCGCCCGCCATGGTCACGCGCCTGGTGGCCGATCTGGAGACGCATCTGGGCACGCGCCTGCTACACCGCAGCACCCGCCGCCTGTCTCTCAGCGTGGCGGGGGAAACCTACCTGGCGCGGGTGCGCGCCATATTGCAGGACGTGGACGAGGCCGATCGCGCAGCGAGTTCGCAAACCCATGAGCTGGCCGGCGTGCTGCGCATCCTGGCGCCACCGGTGCTGGCCACCCATGTGCTGGCGCCGCTGATCGCGGGTTTTCGCAGCTTGCACCCCAAGATTGTTCTGGACATTGAGGTGGCGTCCTGGAACGAGCCCCCGGTGGAAGACTTTGACATCACCCTGCTGCCCACCGACGACCGCTTCAATGGCGATGTGGTGGCGCGCAAGGTTTCCAGCACCGAGGCCATCCTGGTCTGCTCACCCGCCTACCTGCGGGGCCGCACCGTGCCCTTCCAGCCGGAGGACCTGCTGCAGCACGACATCCTGCGCCTGCGCACGCCCGATGCGCGCCAGCATGTGTGGCGCCTGCTCAATGCCGCGCAGCAGGACGAGGCCGTCGAGGTGGCGCTGCAGCCGGTGCTGTGGGTCAACCACAGCGACACCCTGCTGCGGGCCACGCTGGATGGCGTGGGCATCACCTCGCTGGCTCTGGACCTGGCCGCCCCCTACCTGATGCGCGGCGAGTTGCTGCGCGTGCTGCAGCCCTGGATCGCCGGGCGTTTGACGCTGTATGCGGCGCTGCCAAGCCGCCAGTTTCTGCCCGAGCGCAGCCGCGTGTTTCTGGAATACCTGGTTGAGGAGACGCGCAAAAAGGTGGACGGCGCCATCGCCGCCTGCAACGCCTGCTGAGCAAGCGCAAACCCGGTGACTTGCAGTGGCGGTGTCACGGCGGGGGGCGACTGCACCGGTGCGTTGGCGGTGTCGGAAGGCAACACCACCGAACAACCTTGCGTGCTGGGCGCAGCGGTGCACGCAGACAGCGATGGCAGCACGACGCTGCAACCCGCAGCAGCCGGGTCAGTGGTGCAAGCCGAAACAGTAGGCAGTACCACGGAGCAGCCAGAGGGCGCAGCCAACGAGTTGGCGTTTGGGTCGGATCATTGATTTTCTAACGGGGTAAAGCCTGGGGCATCATAGTCCCCGTTTCTTGGTCAACCCGTTTGACGCGGACCCTGCACGCGGCAGGGTCGGCATGTGCCGCTTTTTGCCGCGGCATAGGCCGATTTCAGCAGCCTTCACCGACACGCCGTGCCGGTGGAGGTGCGCCCCTCTGGTTTAGAACACCACGGGTTGGCCGCTATTGGCGCTCAGCGTGGCGGCATCGGCCAGCTTCTGGGCGGCCACACCGTCGGCCACCGTGGTCTTGAAGGCTGCACCGCTTTGCAGGCATTCAAAGAAGTGTTCGATTTCCAGGCGGTAGGCGGCTGCGTAGCGCTGCAGGAAGAAGGCTTCGGGCTTGTCGGCATGGATGCCGGCCGCGTTCCACTGCACCACTTCGGTGGGCGTGTGGTTGCCGCATTGCAAGAGGCCGGTGGAGCCCAGCACCTCAAAGCGCTGGTCGTAACCGTAGGCGGCGCGGCGCGTGGTGTTGATCTGGCACAGGCGGCCCTTTTGGGTGCGGATGGTTACAGCGGTGCTGTCAAAGTCGCCCACCGTTTGGATGGCCGGGTCGGTCAGCACGGACGCGGTGGCGCTGAGCCAGGCGGCTTCGTCACCGTCGGCGCACAGAATCCAGCGGAACACGTCAAAGTCGTGGATCAGCATGTCGCGGAAGATGCCGCCCGAAGCCTTGAGGTATTCCACTGGCGGCGCGCCGGGGTCGCGGCTGGTGATGACCAGCATCTCGGGCGAACCGATTTCGCCGGCCAGCAGACGGCGGCTGGCGTCGTTGAAGGTGGGGTCAAAGCGGCGCTGAAAGCCGATCATGCAGGCCACACCGGCGGCCTTGACGGCGTCGCCGCAGGCAATGGCGCGCGGCACCGACAGATCGACCGGCTTTTCGCAGAAGATGTGCTTGCCGGCTGCGGCCGCACGGGTGATCAGGTCACTGTGGGTGTCGGTGGACGAGCAGATGGCCACGGCGTCCACACTCTTGTCGGCCAGCACGGCCTCGATGGTGGCCACCTGGGCGCCATGCTTTTGCGCCAGATCGGCAGCGGCAGCGGGCACCGGGTCAAACACGTATTTGAGCTGGACGCCGCTCAGTGCCGCCAGGTTGGAAGCGTGGATGCGGCCAATACGACCGGCGCCAAAAACTGCAACATTTTTCATGGGTTTCCTCGGATTTCGGGGGATGGTAATTGCGCGCAAAAACTGCGGCGACCCGCAACTATAAATGGCCTTGCCGATTTTGAAAAGAAATTTCCAACATGGCGTGTTTTTGAATTTTGTTTCAATTCACGGAACGCCGCCGGATTCTGGGGACGCGCCGGGGGCCGCCTCAGGTCGTCGGCGTGTAGGGCAGCTCCAGCGTGTAGGCCAGGGCAATGAACAGGCTTTGCGCCAGGCCCATGGTGCTGCTGAGCGAGCGAAAGCCCAGCGTGGAGTTGTCCTGCACCACCAGTGCCACCTGCGCCATCTTGGCCAGCGGGCTCATGCGGCTGTCGGAAATGGCCACCAGCTTGGCGCCACGCTCCACCGCCATCCTGGCCACGGAAATGGTTTCTTCGGCGTAGGGCGAGAACGAGATGGCAATCATCACATCGCCCTTGCGCACCGAGCGCATCTGGCCCTGGTGCATGCTGCCCAGGCCGCTGACCATGCAGATGCGCTTTTCGGTGTGCTGCAGTGCGTAGTCGAGGTAGGCCGCAATCGGGAAGGAACGGCGCGAGGCGGCAACCCAGATGCAGTCCGCCGCGGCCAGCAGGTCCACCGCTTTTTTGAAGGCCGAGGCATCCAGGCTGCTTTCGAGCTCGTGCATGCCGGCCACGCTGCCGGCCAGAAACTCTTTGGCAATGTCGACACTGGAGAGGTTGTTGGAGCCCGACTCGATCAGCTCGCGGATACGCGCCTTGTAGTTGCGGCTGGGTGCCAGCTGGCGGGACAGGTTGTCGCGGAAGATGGCCTGCAGCTCACTAAAGCCCGAGAAACCGAAATGCTTGGCAAAGCGCACCACCGCCGAGGGCTGCACATCGCATTGCCGCGCCATCTCCTGGATGCCTTCGATACCCACATGGTCGCGGTTTTTTTCGATGTGCAGCGCAATCACCTTGAGCTGCTTGCTCAGCGAATCGTATTCCGCCGAGATGCGTTTGATGGTCTGGTCCGCAGTGGGCCGTTGGGGGGTCGCAGTTGCCATGGTGTGGTCGAAATCTTTTGGGTGCGGAACTATTTTTCTTTATATAACAAATCATCGAAACCGATTTGCATCGGTCACACGCGCATGGATTCCTATCCGCGCGTTGACGCATTCAGACAACGGAGTATGCACTGCACGGGCCCCGGGCTTCGCCCGTGCGGCCCGGGTTCAGCGCCCGCCGTCACCCACCAGGGCATAGGGTGCCCAGTAGGCCGGATGGGCATAGGCCGGCTCCTGCATCACCGACAGCATGGCCTGGCGCAGGCTCTCGGCCTTGCGCTCGCCGGGATGGGCGGTGTACTGCGCCATGGTGCGGGTCGTCAGCTGCATGGCACTGCCACTCTCCACCGCCCAGTGCGTGACCAGCAGGCTGCGGCTGCCGGCATAGAAGAAGCCGCGCGCCAACCCGCCCAGGGCTTCGTCGGCCCGGCCGTCGGCCGCGGCGGTGTTGCAGGCCGACAGAATGACCCAGTCGGCATTGAGCTTGAGGTTGAGCACCTCATCCAGCGTCAGCAGCGCGCCCAGCGGCTCCTGCGCTTCACGCCCCGTGCTGGCAAGCGCCAGGGCCGGCTGGGTCAGCTGCGGCAGGTCGCCGGCCATCAGGCCGTGGGTGGCAAAGGCAACCACTTTCTTGCGCTGCAGCTCGCCGCTCTTGCTGCTGGCCAGCACGCTGGCCTTGGTGGCCTGCGGGCCCAGGTGCAGGTCGCGGTCCACGTCGGCATGCAGCGCGGCAGCAATCGAGAGCAGCTCATCGCGCGTTTCGGGCAGGGCCGGAATGTCCCCGTAGCGCAGGGCACTGTGCGGGTCTTCCTTCTCCAGGTCCACGCTGGTGGCGGCACGCGTCAGGCCCACATGGCGGGTGGCCACGGCCCCGGTGCCGGCATCCGCCACGCCACCGCTGAAACGCGGATCCCCCCAGGCCACCAGCGCCTCGGGCGCCGAGCGCGCCTTGGCAAACTGCTTGACCGCCAGCCAGGCACTCAGGCTGGGCACGTGGGTGATGGCGGCCTGGCGGATCAGCCAGGGTGCGTCGACGCGGCTGACGGTGGTGGGCCGGGTCAGCAACACGCCGAACGGAATCTGCCCGAGCACGCCGCCGGCCGCCACGATGAGGTGGCTCTTGCCCTCCATCGAGGCCTGCACCGGCCCCAGCAGCTGCTGGTACAGGGTGCTGGCTGCGCTGGCGTTGAAGGCCGGCACGTTGCTGCCCATGGCGGCAAAGTCCAGCGTCTTGCGGATGGCCTGCACCAGCTGGGTCAGCCGGGCCCGGGGCATCTCGACCCGCGCCGCGGTGTTGTTGCCATCCCGGGTAACGGCCCAGACATAGACCGCGTCCTGGGTTGGCAGCAGCATGATCAGGGCCTCGTCGGTGGCCAGCGCAGCCGACACATCGGCCACCGTGGGCGGCACCGGGTGCACCAGGCGGTCGTAGTCGGGAAAGCGGGCCTTGATGGCGCTCAGCAGGCCGCGGCGCGAGACCTCCAGCTGCTCGATGCGCGCGCGCATTTTGGCGGCAATCTCCGGCAGGGGGGTCTGGGTGCCGCCCTCGCTGCCGGCCAGGAAGCGGCGCAGCGCCTCCACCTCGTTGCGCGCATCCTGGTCGCCGCGCACCAGATCGGCCAGCGCCGGCTCGGACGCCGCCGAGCGCACCGCCGCATCGGCCAACGCCTCCTGCACCATGCCGCCGCGCACCCAGTCGGCTGCGGCCATGGCATCCACCGATTTTTCGTTGGGCGTCAGGAACACGGCTTCCAGGTAGGTGGAGAAGATCAGCTCGCGAATATCCTTGCGCACGCCCAGGGTCTCGTAGTCCACGTTATCCACCAGCATGTAGTCGTGCACCGCGCTCCGGAGCAGCGGCAGCGCCTGGGCCCGGCTTTGCGCATCGCCCATGCGCCACAAGGCCACGCCCTGCAGCCCGCGGGGTTGCGCCACATAGAAATGCGAGGCCGGAAAGCGCTTGCCCTGGCTGGCAGCAAAGGATTCAAACAGGGCCGCGGCCTCGGCCACGCGGGAGTTGCTGCCCAGGTAAGCATAGCCGCGATCAAAGGGGTAGCGGGTGCGCTTTTTCAGCGCCTCGTCGTCGCCGGCCAGACGGTCCAGACGCTCCAGCTCCTTGAGTGCATCGGCCCAGCGGTGCTGGCCCTCCAGCGCGCCTATGGTGTCGGGCAGGGTGCCCAGGCGGGCGCCGTGGGTGGGCGCGTAGCCCAGGCTTTCGTAGACCTTGTCGGCCTTGCGGTAGTAGGCCTCGGAATCCACAAACTCACGCTGGTCCAGACGCAGCAGGCCGGCGGCGGAATAGATGCGGGCCAGGTAGCTGGGCGGCAACTCCTCCTCCTGCGACAAGCGCACAAAATCCTTTACCGCCATCTGCTGCTCGGCAAACAGGTTGGCGGCCCGCAGGGCACCCACCCAGAGGCCGATGCGGTTGGCCAGGTCCTGCACCGTGACGCGTACGCGGGCCTGCCAGTTGGCGTCGTTGTTGTTGGGCAGGCTGCGCAACAGCTTGAGCGAATCCCGCGCCACCGTCACCCCCTGGGCCGCCGACTGCACCGAGGCCTGCCAGCGCCCGAACCGGCGGTGCAGCTTGGAGTCGATCTCCAGGGTCTGGCCTTCGATGCGCAGCATGAACTGCTGATCCCCCGGTTTGGTGTAGCGCTGCCTCAACACCAGCAGCGCCGCGCGGACCTGGTCGTTGGTGGACTGCGCCAGCTCAAAATGGTCGGCATCAAAATGCAGATAGGCCAGCTGGCTGCGGTACCACTCCTTGGTGATCTCGGCCTTGGTGGAGTCCAGCAAATCCTGGCGGATGCGCAGCGCCTCGTCAAATTCGCCCAGGCTGTCCAGCAACACGGCCAGCACATCCTTGGGCGTGGTTTCCTGCGGCATGGCCTGTATCCACTGCCGCAACAACGCCAGCCGCACCGCCGGGTCTGCCAAGCGGTCGGCCGCATTGCGCTTCTCGCGGAAGTGCTCTGCCAGGGTGGTGTTCAACACGCCGGTGGGCACCGGCTGGGCCAGGATGGCGCGCAGGCGGGCGTCTTCTTCGGCGCTCATGGTCTTGAAGCCGCTGCCGGCTTCGGTGTTCTGCGTGGGGGTCTGGGCCTGGGCCGGGTGCAGCGCACCGGCCAGGCCGGCGGCCAGCAATAGCGCTGCGAGTATTCGCACCATGTCAAACCCTCCGGTGTTTTTTTGCAAGCCCGATTGTCTGCCATGCGGCACGGTGCGCTGTGCCGGGCAAACCCGGGCTTCAGGGGCTTAGCGGAAGTCGGGCTGGCGCTCGGGTGCGGCGCGCGCAAAGGCCTCCAGCTGCAGGCAGGCCGCCTCTATGCGACAAAGCCGGGGGTAGGCGTCCAGCGGCACCTGAAAGCGTCTGGCGTTGGCCATTTGCGGCACCAGACAGCAGTCGGCCAGGCCCGGCGTGCTGCCGTGGCAGAAGTCGCCGCCAGCGCCGGCGGCCAGCATGCGCTCCAGAGCCTCAAAGCCGGTGGCCACCCAGTGCTGGTACCAGGCCTGCCGTGCCGCCGCGTCCACCTGCAACACCTGCTCCAGGTACTGCAGCACGCGCAAATTGTTCAGGGGATGGATGTCACAGGCAATGGTTTGTGCCAGCGCGCGCACCCGGGCCCGCCCGGCTGCATCGGCGGGCAGCAGGGCCGGCGCGGGATGGCAGGCCTCCAGGTATTCGATGATCGCCAGCGACTGGCCCAGATGCAGGCCATCGTCGGCCAGGGTGGGCACCAGCTGCGACGGGTTCAGCGCGGTATAGGCGGGCGTGTGCTGCATGCCGCCGCCCTCCAGCAGGTGCACGGGGATGGTGTCAAAGGCCAGGCCCTTGAGGTGCAGCGCAATGCGCACACGGTAAGCGGCCGAACTGCGAAAGTAGGAATACAGCGTAAGCATGCGGTGCCGCCTGGGTCCGGGTGGGAAAGACCTGAATATACCGACAGCCACATCTACAGACAGCAGGCGTTGACGTGCGTCAGAACAAGTGTGTGCAGAGGGCAGAAGATGGTTGCCTCCCCACACCTACAAGAATAGGAACTGACATGAGCACCAGCCCCAAAACCGTCTATGTTTTCGGTGCCCGCAAGACTGAAGGCGACGCCAGCATGAAGAACCTGCTGGGCGGCAAAGGCGCCAACCTGGCCGAGATGTGCCGCCTGAAGATCACCGTGCCATCCGGCTTCACCATCAGCACCGAGGCCTGCACCGAATTCACCGCCCACGGGCGCAACCATGCGCTGGCGCTGATACGCGACGAGGTGCTGGCCGGCATCCGCTTTGTCGAGGGCGAAATGGGCAAGCAGTTCGGCAACGCGGCCGACCCGCTGCTGCTGTCGGTGCGCAGCGGCGCACGTGCCTCCATGCCCGGCATGATGGACACAATTCTCAACCTGGGCTTGAATGACGAAGCGGTGCTTGGATTGGCGACAAAGGCCCGGGACGAGCGCTTTGCCTGGGATTCGTACCGGCGCTTTGTGCAGATGTATGGCGATGTGGTGATGGGCCTCAAGCCCGTCAGCAAGGAAGAGAACGACCCGTTTGAAGTGATCATCGACATGGTCAAGGAGCAGCGCAAGGCCAGGCTCGACACCGAGCTCACGGTGGATGATTTGAAGGAGCTGGTGCAGCGCTTCAAATCCTTGATCCGTGCCCGCATTGGCCGCGACTTTCCCACCGACCCGTGGGAACAACTCTGGGGCGCGGTGGTGGCCGTGTTCGAGAGCTGGAACAACGACCGCGCCAAGGTGTATCGCGAACTCAACGACATTCCACAAAGCTGGGGCACGGCCGTCAATGTGCAGGCCATGGTGTTTGGCAACCTGGGCAACACCAGTGCCACCGGCGTGGCCTTCTCGCGCGATGCCGGCACGGGTGAGGATGTGTTCAACGGCGAATTTTTGATCAACGCACAGGGTGAGGACGTGGTGGCCGGTGTGCGCACGCCGCAGCAGATCACGCTCCTGGGCTCGCAGCGCTGGGC
>CANBTQ010000052.1 GCA_947372425.1 Comamonadaceae bacterium
GGACCTGATCATCGAGGCCAAGGTAAACCCGGCCGATATCGGTCAGTTGGCGGTGGGCCTGCCGGTCGCCGTCAAGGTGGATGCGTTTGATTACTCGGTCTACGGCATGCTCAGCGGCGAGCTGGTCTACATCAGCCCCGATACGCTCACCGACCAGGCACCGAACGGGCAAAGCCAGACCTACTACCGCGTCAAAGTGCACCTGCCGCGCCTGCAAGCGCACAACCCCAAGGCACGCGAGATTGTGGTCAAGCCCGGCATGACCGTCAGCATTGACATCCGCACCGGCGTGCGTTCGGTACTGAATTACCTGGCCAAGCCGGTCGTCAAGGCCTTTGGTGGCGCCTTGATTGAACGCTAGTGTTCAGGCCTTCTGGTCCAGCAATGCCCCGGCCATCGCATTGCCGGTCTTGAACACCGCCAGGTTGGCGAGGTAGGCGCTTTTGGCCTGCAGCTGCGACACCACATCCGCCTCCAGCGACGGACCCGGCTTGGCAGCTGCCACCACCTGGGTGGACACCCCACCGTCGGCCTGCGGGCTTTGCTGCACGGCGCGGCGGCGAAAACCTGCAGTCTGGGCATTGGCCACATTGCCGGCCGCCACATCCAGCTGGGCTTGCGCAGCGTGCATGCCGGACAGTGCGATGGCGTTGATGGATGACATGGCAGGTGCTCCTGAAAACAATGCGACAAACAAAAAAGGGCCTGAAGACTTCACTCCAGGCCCTGGGTTGAAAAAGGGATTGGCATCCCTTTTTCAATTCCCTGCTTAGGCGAAGTTGGCTTCGGCAAAGCCCCAGTTCACCAGTTTGTCGAAGAAGGTCTCGACATACTTCTGGCGCAGATTGCGGTAGTCAATGTAGTAAGCGTGTTCCCACACGTCAACGGTCAGCAGCGCGGTGTCGGCAGTGGTCAGCGGCGTACCGGCAGCGCCGGTGTTGACGATGTCCACCGAGCCGTCGGCCTTCTTCACCAGCCAGGTCCAGCCGGAGCCGAAGTTGCCCACAGCCGACTTGACGAAAGCTGCCTTGAAGTCGGCGTAGCTGCCCCACTTGGCGGTGATGGCTGCAGCCAGTGCGCCAGCAGGTTCGCCGCCGCCGGCAGGCTTCATGCCGTTCCAGAAGAAGGTGTGATTCCAGATCTGGGCCGCGTTGTTGTAAATGCCACCGCTGGACTTCTTGATGATTTCTTCCAGGCTCAGGGCTTCGAATTCGGTGCCCTTTTGCAGGTTGTTCAGGTTCACCACATACGCGTTGTGGTGCTTGCCGTGGTGAAATTCCAGGGTTTCTTGGGAGTAAGCGGGAGCGAGCGCGTCAATCGCGTACGGCAGTGCGGGCAGGGTGTGTTCCATGGATTCCTCGTCGGTTGGTTTTACAGAATGGTGGATTGTAGGAACTAATTGTGATGCGTGTTTTGCACGCGCAAATCAACCGTACCGTCGGCCAGCGTGGCTTGCACGTCCTGGCCGGCACGGAGCTGCGCCACGCCGGTGACGGGATGGCCATCTGCGCGCGTGAGCCAGGCATAACCACGCTGCAATATCAGCGCCGGGTCGAGCGCCTGCAGGCGCAGCTCGGCACGGCTGCAGCCCTCGCTGAGGCGCTGCAGGGCCTGCTGCGTGGCACGTGGAAAACTTTGCTGCACCAACACCATGGCGGTATGGCGTCGCTGTAAGTCGCTGCGCAGTGCGTGGCCCATGCTTTGCTGCAGTGAGGCCAGTTGCGCACACTGGCGCGCCATCGCGCCCGAGGGCCGGCCTATGCGTGCTGCCAGGTGGTCCACCTGCTGCGCCTCGCGCTCCAGAAAGTGCGTAGGCGATTTGCGCAGACGCGCTTCCACCCCATCCAGTGCCCGCAGATACGACTCGGCACTGGCACTGACCAACTCGGCCGCAGCCGTGGGTGTGGGTGCCCGCAGATCGGCCACAAAGTCGGCAATGGTGAAGTCAGTCTCATGGCCGACGCCGCTGACCACGGGCACCGGGCTGCTGGCAATGGTGTGGGCCAGCTGCTCGTCATTGAATCCCCACAGGTCTTCCATGGCACCACCGCCCCGCACCAGCAGGATCACATCAATGGGCTGCGCTTCGCCACCGCGTGGTGCCCGGCCCTGGGCCAGGTCATAAAGCGACTCCAGCGCCTGGACCAGCTCGCGCGGTGCGTTATCACCCTGCACCGAGGCCGGTGCGATCACCACCGGGATGTGCGGCACACGCCGCTGCAAGGCCGTGACCACATCGTGCAGGGCGGCCGCGCCCAGCGAGGTGACCACTCCGATGCCACGCGGCATCGCGGGCAGGGCACGCTTGCGGCCGGCATCAAACAGGCCTTGCGCTTCGAGCTTGGCCTTCAGCTGTAAAAACTGCTCAAACAGACTGCCCTGCCCGGCCCGGCTCAGGCTCTCCACAATCAGCTGCAGTTCTCCGCGCGGCTCATACACGCCCAGGCGGCCACGTACCTCGACCTTGTCGCCATCACGCGGCGCAAAGTCCAGCAGGCCGGCGGCGCGGCGGAACATGGCGCAGCGCAGTTGGCCGCTGGCGTCTTTCAGCGAGAAGTAGCAGTGGCCACTGGCAGCGCGCGAGAAGCCGGTGATCTCGCCGGCCACGGCCACCGGGTTGAAGCGCGACTCCAGTGCGTCGGCGATGGCACGACACAGCGCACCGACCGGCCAGACGCGCTGCATGAAAGGGGATGCGGCAGCGTCAGTCATGCTGTACCCCGATTGCGCCGTTAGAGGGCACGGCGCAGATGCTCCACAAGGGACGGGCCCTGTGGGATGCCGGCCGGGATGCCCTGCACAGCCTTGTGTTGTCGTCCAAGTACCTTGATTTCATTGGGATTTTTTCTGCTGCAAATGTCATCAAAGTGTCAAAACCCTGCACCGGCGGGGCTTGGAGACTGCGTCACCCAGACTTTTGCACAAAGTTATCCACACAAACTGTGCGTCGAACCGGGCTTTGACTAGGCCATAATCCAGACGCACATTATCTGCACGGAGGGGACTTTTGTTTTCCATCATACAAGCGGCCGGCTGGCCGATCTGGCCCTTGGTCGCGTGCTCGATTCTCGCGCTCGCCATCGTCATTGAACGTTTTATCAGCCTCAAGGCTGGAAAAATAACCCCCCCGCGCCTGCTGGAGGAGGTGCTGATCGTCACCCGCAAGGGCATTCCCGGAAACGACGTCATCACCCAGCTGGAAAAGAACTCCGCCTTGGGCAAGGTGCTGGCCAGTGGCCTGCGCGCCGTCAACACCGAGCCCAACATCACCGAGGAAGACCTGCGTGCCAGCATGGAAAATGTGGGCCGCCAGGTGGCACACCGCCTGGAGCATTACCTGGGCGCACTCGGCACCATTGCCTCGGCCGCACCCCTGATGGGTTTGTTCGGCACGGTGGTGGGCATGATTGAAATCTTCGGCTCCCAGGCACCTGGCAGTTCTGCCGGCGGCAATCCGGCGCAGCTGGCGCAGGGTATTTCGATTGCGCTCTACAACACGGCCTTCGGCCTGATCGTGGCCATTCCGTCGCTGATTTTCTGGCGCTATTTCCGGGGTCGGGTGGATGAATACCTGATGACGCTGGAGCTCGATGCCGACCGCCTGGCGCGCCACCTCAAGTCGCTGCGCAAGTAGGGTCGCGCCATGAACTTTCGCCGCAAACGCAATGATGAGCCGGAGATCAACCTGATCCCGTTCATCGACGTGTTGCTGGTGGTGCTGATCTTTTTGATGCTGTCCACCACCTACAGCAAATTCACCGAGATGCAAGTGACCTTGCCAGTGGCCGATACCGACACCCAACGCGATTACCCCAAAGAGCTGATCGTTGCCGTGGGTTCGGATGGCAACTACAGCATCAACCACAACGTGCTGGCCGGTCGCAGCCTGGATACAGTTGCTGCGGCACTGTCCGAAGCCTCCAAGGGGGCCAAGGAAACGGTAGTCATCATCAGTGCCGATGCCAATGCCCGCCACCAGGCGGTAGTGACAGTGATGGAGGCCGCACGCCGTGTCGGCCTGAACCAGATTACCTTTGCCACCCAGTCGTCTGCACAGGCAGGTGCCAAATAGCACCATGGGCGCCGACCGGGGCCTGACACCAGCCCAGGGCAACCGGCTGGTGCGCGCCTGGGAAGCACGTGGGTTGCTGGCCTGCCTGCTGCTTCCTTTCAGCTTCCTGTACGCCCTGCTGCTGCAATTGCGGCGCCTGCTGTACCGGGCAGGCATTCTCCAGACAAGCCATCTGAACTGCGCCGTGGTTGTAGTGGGCAATGCGGTTGCAGGCGGCGCTGGCAAAACCCCGACCACCATCGGCATCGTGCAGCACCTGCGTGCGCGCGGCATGGCCGTAGGCGTGGTGTCGCGCGGCTACGGCCGCTCCAGTGACAGCGTGAGCCCGGTCGGGCCGGATTCGGATACCGCAACCGTGGGCGATGAACCCCTGCTGATTGCCCGTGCAACCGGTGTGCCGGTTTTTGTGGGTGCCAGGCGCGCAGCGGCGGCCCAAGCCCTGTTGGCCGCACACCCCGGTACCCAGGTAATCGTCTGCGACGACGGGCTGCAGCACTACCGGCTGGTCCGCGATCTGGAGGTTTGCGTGTTTGATGACCGTGGCCTGGGCAATGGCTGGCTGCTGCCGGCCGGCCCCCTGCGCGAGGCATGGCCGCGCACTGCATTGCGCCGCGTCGGGCAGGCGGACGACCGGCTGCTGGTGCTGCATACCGGCAGCACCCCGGCATTTGCCGGCTACCGGGCACACCGCGCCCTGTCGACCCATGCGCGCACAGCCAGCGGCGGGATGGTCGCACTGCACAGGCTGCCACCGACCTTGCCCCTGCTGGCACTGGCCGGTATTGCCAGGCCGGAGCCCTTCTTCGCCTCCCTGCGCGCCCTGGGGCTGGTGTTGGAAAAAACCCTGCCTCTGCCCGATCACTTTGACTTTGCAGCGCTCGATTGCACGCAACTGCAGGGTTACCAGGTGCTGTGTACCGAAAAAGATGCTGCCAAGCTCTGGAGGGTGTGGCCCCAGGCATTGGCCGTGCCGCTGCAGCAGACGCTGGAGCCGGCTTTTTTGGCGGCACTGGATGCCATGCTGGATGCCGTGTGCGCGGCAAAGTTATCATCCAGCCATGGACACCAAACTGCTTGAACTGATCGTCTGCCCCGTCACCAAGGGGCCACTTGAATTTGACCGCGAGAAGCAGGAATTGATTTCCCGCTCCGCCCGTCTGGCCTACCCGGTGCGCGACGGCATTCCGGTGCTGCTGGAAAACGAGGCCCGCACCCTGACCGACGCCGAACTGGGGCTGTAAGCGCCTGCGGCCATGGCATTTACCGTATTGATACCGGCCCGGCTGGCTTCCACCCGCCTGCCCAACAAGCCGCTGGCTGATATTGCCGGCGTGCCCATGGTGGTGCGGGTAGCGCAGCGGGTGGCTCAGGGTCTGCAGCAACCAGCGCGTATCGTGGTGGCGGCCGACCATGCGAGCATTCTGCAGGCCTGCGCGCGCTTCGGCGTGGAGGCTGTGTTGACGCGTGAAGACCATGCCTCGGGCAGTGACCGTCTGGCCGAAGCCTGTGACCTGCTGGCCTTGAGCGACGAAGAAATCGTGGTCAATGTGCAGGGTGACGAACCGTTGATCGATCCGGCTCTGGTGCTGGCGGTGGCCGAACTGCTGGTGCGCAACCCGACTGCCAGTATGGGCACGGCAGCGCACCCGATTGAATCCGTGGAAGACTTCCGCAATCCCAACGTGGTCAAGGTCGTGTTGAACGCGGCGGACATGGCGCTGTATTTCAGCCGCGCGCCAATTGCGTGGTGGCGCGATGGCTTTGGCAAGGGCATCCAGACCCTGGCAACGCCGGCCCCCCTGCGCCACATTGGCATCTACTCCTACCGTGCCGGTTTTTTGCGCCGATTTCCTACGCTGGCCCAGGCCCCCATGGAAATCACCGAGGCACTGGAACAGTTGCGCACGCTGTGGCACGGCTACCAGATTGCCGTGCACACCACCATCCACGCGCCGGGCGCCGGGGTCGACACGCCGGAAGACCTGGAGCGTGTCCGGAAAATTCTTTCAGCACCGGATTCGCCGCGTTAGCCTGTAAGTTAGCCAATAGGCGGGCCGTGCTATTCTCAACAGAGCAATACGCGTATGAAAGCATCGGCACGAAGCCGCTGCCCATCACACTGTTCAAGTAAAAAAGAGGGGTTCCATGAGACTGATTCTGTTGGGCGCACCCGGCGCTGGAAAAGGCACACAAGCCACGTTCATCTGCCAGAAGTACGGCATTCCGCAAATTTCCACCGGTGACATGTTGCGTGCAGCGGTCAAGGCCGGCACCCCGCTGGGTCTGGAAGCCAAGGCCGTGATGGCCTCCGGCGGCTTGGTCAGCGACGAGTTGATCATCAACCTGGTCAAGGAACGCCTCACACAGGCTGACTGCGCCAACGGCTTTTTGTTCGACGGTTTCCCCCGCACGATTCCCCAGGCCGACGCCATGAAGGCGGCCGGCGTGCAACTCGATTACGTGCTGGAAATCGACGTGCCATTTGAGGCGATTGTGGAGCGCATGAGCGGTCGCCGTTCGCATGCAGCGTCCGGCCGCACTTACCACGTCAAGTTCAATCCACCCAAGGTAGCAGGCGTGGACGACATCACCGGAGAACCCCTGATTCAGCGCGATGATGACAAGGAAGAAACGGTCATCAAGCGTCTGGACGTCTACAGCGCCCAGACCCGTCCCCTGGTGCAGTACTACTCCGACTGGGCGGCCAAGGACGCAGCATCCGCCCCCAAATACCGCGCCATCAGCGGAACCGGTGATGTGGATGCCATCACTGCGCGTGCATTTGAGGCTTTGTCGAAATAAGCTTGCTTTCTGCAACCCAAAAAAGGCCGCTGTTGCGGCTTTTTTTGTGCCCGCGCCCCGGAAGGTCAGGCTTGCGCAGCGATCTCCAGCATCAAAGCGATCCGGGCTTTCAGCGCCGACAGCGTGCTAGTCGCAAAGCTGCCGGGTCGCTCAGAAGGTGAGCCGCCAACGACCTGACCGTAGGCACAACGGCTGGTCCGCACGATACGAACGCCCTGCTGCTGCGCTTCTTCCAGCGCGCGCTCCATGTCCTTGTGAATCGTGCCATTACCGGTGCCAGCCACCACAATGCCACGCAATGCCGCAACAGCCGCATCGGGCCCCGTCAACAGGGCACGCACCAACGCCCCGCTGGCGCCGGCATGGCTGATCACCAATTCCACACGGGGCCAACCCTGTGCCTGCAGCCGGCCCATGTCCACCGCTGGCAGGCCAACCTCCGCAATCGGAGCACCTGACAGCATGCGCACACGCCCCTCTTCCACCAAGCCCAGCGGCCCGGCCTCACCCGAGTCAAAAGCGTCCACCCGGTAGGGATGTACTTTCTGCACCTGGACCGCGCTATGCACCTTGCCGGCACACACCACCACCACACCGTGCACCCTGCCGCACAGGGTGACCGCTACGGCATCGGCCAGATTGCCAGGGCCATCAGGTGTCTGGGAACTTGCCGGGCGCATGGCACAGGTCAGAACCACCGGTTTGTGCATGAGCAGCCCGGACGGCACAGCCCGCGATAGCAGGTAGGCGGTCTCCTCCAGGGTATCGGTGCCGTGTGTGACAACCACTCCTGCCACTTCCGGTTTCTGCAGCCAATGCGTCAAGCGTTTCACCAGGGCATCCCAATCGGCATAGGCAAGGTCTTTGCTGTCAATCTGGCAGACCTGTTCCGCCAGCGCTTCGTGCCCGCCCAATGCAGCGGCGACACCCGGCGCCGCCTGCAACAACTGCTGCACACCAACCTGCGCGGCGGTGTAGCCCACGTTATCCCCTGCTGACGGTGCCGTTCCGGCAATCGTCCCGCCCATGCCCAGAAATACAACTTTTTTAACCATTTCGCACACAGCCTCTTGTCAAAAATATAAAACTGTTTAAAAATACAGTTACTGGATGGGGAAACAGTGTTCTCACCCCAGCCGCCGGTTCCACCTTACGCCCAAGGAGTCAGAATGCTCGAAAGTCCCAAACTCACTGCACGCCAGCAGCAGATTCTGGATCTGATCCAAAGTGCCATCGCCCGCACCGGCGCGCCCCCTACCCGAGCCGAAATCGCCAACGAACTCGGCTTCAAATCGGCCAATGCTGCCGAAGAGCACCTGCAGGCCCTGGCACGCAAAGGTGTGATTGAACTGGTCAGCGGCACCTCCCGCGGCATCCGTTTGCGCAGCGATACCCTGCGTTCCATCAACGAGTCCCGCAACAAGCAGTTTTCCCTGCCGCTGCCTGGCATGGCCCAATTGGCCCTGCCGCTCATCGGCCGCGTTGCCGCAGGTTCACCGATTCTCGCCCAGGAGCACGTGGACCAAACCTATTACGTGGAAAACAGCCTGTTTCAACGTCAACCCGATTACCTGCTCAAGGTGCGTGGCATGTCCATGCGCGACGCCGGCATCATGGATGGTGACCTGCTTGCGGTGCAAGCTACCAAGGACGCCAAAAATGGGCAAATCATCGTGGCACGGCTGGGTGATGACGTCACGGTCAAGCGCTTCCGCCGCAACAAGCACCTGATTGAGTTGCATCCTGAAAACCCGGACTACCAGATCATCGTGGTGGAACCCGGAGAACCCTTCGAGATTGAAGGCCTGGCGGTCGGTTTGATCCGCAACACCATGCTCATGTAAACCCCAACCGGCACAAACACTATGAACATCGCTCTGGTTTTACAACACAAGTTGGTTCTCGGATTGCAACGCCTGCTATCGGGTGAACCCCTGCGGGCACCCCAGGCGCAATACCGCGTCAGCAAGCCGCCATCAGCGGCCACCCCCGCATCCGGTTTGGTAATGGCACGCAGCCCTGCCAATGCAGTTTCCAATCGGCCCTTTGCTGCCAAGGTCATGCCCTTGCGTGTCTTGCGTGTGGTGGAAACCGGTCAGCCCCGATCGTGCACGGGCCGACTGGTCATATCGGGTCGTATGGCCGACGTGTGCGCCGAACTGGACCGCCTGGTAGAGCGCGAAGCCGCACTGCACTGAGGCGCGCTTCGGTCAACCGGGCTGCTACCGGTCGCTCAGGCAGCGGAGCCCAGCAGGTAGTCACGCTTGCCCAAGTCCACGCCGTTGTGCCGCAATATGTTGTATGCGGTGGTGATGTGGAAAAACATATTGGGCAACATCCACTGCTTCAGGTAGGCCTCACCCGCCATGGTTCTCACCGAGTCACGGCCCACCGGAAAGGTGATTTGCTTTTCCTCGGAGCCATCCAGGGACGCAGCCGGAACCGATGCAAGGTAGGCCACGGTCTTGGCAATACGGTCCTTGAGTTCGGCCAGGGTTTGCTCATCGTCCGCAAATTTGGGGGCTTCCACACCGGACAGGCGCGCAATGCCGTTTTTGGCCGCGTCGCAGGCAATCAGGATCTGGCGCGTGAATGGCAGCATGTCCGGTGCCAGACGGTATTGGGTCAGGGCCAGGGGATCACAGGCTTTTGATTCGACAAAGGTTTGCGCCTTGTCCAGCATGTGGATCAAGTTACCCAGCATGGAGATGCAAACCGGCAGGCTGGCGGAGGACATGGAGATTGGCATGGTGTTCTTTCCGTGTATTTGTGTGGGATGCGCATGGTAGCGCGTAGAGCGGAGTCATGATCCGAAATGATCGTCAACGGCAAGGCACAATTGGGGGTATGAATATTGTGATTCTTGACGACTACCAGGATGCGGTCCGCAAGCTGGAATGTGCCAGCAAACTTCAACCCTATCAGGCCAAGGTCTATACCAACACCGTCAAAGGTTTGGGACAGCTCTCCGTGCGGCTGAAGGATGCAGACATTCTGGTGCTGATCCGCGAGCGTACCCACATCAGCCGTCAACTGGTTGAAAAGCTTCCGAAGTTGAAGCTGATTTCTCAAACCGGCAGGGTCGGCAGCCATATTGACCTGCAGGCCTGTACCGAGCGTGGCATTGCAGTGTCCGAGGGCGCCGGAGCTGCGGTGGCACCAGCAGAACTGACCTGGGCCCTGTTGATGGCGGCAATGCGCAGGCTACCGCATTACATCGGCAATTTAAAGCACGGTGCGTGGCAGCAGGCGGGCCTCAAGGCTGGCTCCATGCCGCCCAATTTTGGTATTGGAACAACGCTATCCGGCAAGACCCTGGGGATCTGGGGCTATGGACGCATTGGCAAATTGGTAGCGGGGTACGGCAAGGCCTTTGGGATGCAAGTCACCGTGTGGGGCAGTGCGTCGTCCCGTGATGCGGCGGTTCAGGATGGCTTCTTGGCGGCCACGAGCCGCGAGGAATTTTTCGCAGGTGCAGATGTGGTGTCGCTGCATCTGCGCCTGAACGAAGCCACCCAGCATCTGGTTACAGCGGCAGATCTTGCGCTGATGAAACCCTCTGCCATTCTGGTGAACACCTCGCGTGCCGAATTGATCGAACCGGACGCCCTGATTAGCGCGCTGAACCGGGGACGCCCGGGCATGGCTGCGGTGGATGTCTTCGAGACCGAGCCCATTCTGCAAGGCCATGCACTGTTACGGCTGGAGAACTGTATTTGCACACCGCATATCGGCTATGTCGAACAGGCCAATTACGAAGAGTATTTCGGCACGGCGTTTGACAATGTGGTGAACTTTATCAAGGGGACTCCGACCAAGATCGTCAACCCCGGGGCGCTGCAGGTGCGTCGCTGAAACCGGCTCAGGATGCAGACGGCTTCGGCTTTTCCGGCGTCAGGTAGCCGGACATATCAAAGTCGATCAGGTTGTTGGTTGGCACCGCTTCGGCACTGACGTCGGCACTCAAGTCCAGATCAAGGTTTAGATCGAGGTCCAGATCCAGCGCACCGCCTGCGGTCGGAATGGCATCTTCCACAATTTCGGGCAAGGCCGTCTCACGTTCCTCTTCCGGTATCGCATCGTCTGCCGATTGCAGTGCACTGAGTTGGGAATACGCCGTCCGCGTGGTACTGAAAGGTGCCAGGGATGAGTCCATGGTCTGACCCAAACGCTTCAGGATTCCGTAGAGCAACAACAGATCTTTGAACGCTTCCAGATCAATTCCCTGTTGCGGGTCATCTTCCGGTGTGCGCACCAGACATTGCTCGATAAAGTCGATGGTGTAGTCGGTTGGCCACAGGACCACGATTTGTTGGCAGATTTCTTCGTAGTCTTCCAGCCCGTTGCCCTCCAACGCGAAATTGGCATAGCTCGGAATGCGCCCTGTGAACTGCAGGTTGAACTCTTCCCGGTAGCGATCAAAGTCGGTGCGGCGGCTCAGGGTATGGAAAATCTTGAGCAAGTCCAGAAAGACCAGTGGATTGGCGTCGGCACTGCCTTCAATGTTCGATTCCAGCAGGTGCACGGCGTCATCGTGACGCCCGAGTGCCATGAAGAATTCCGCCTGTTGGCGCACATCCAGCATCTCCTGGGTATTGATCGCCTTGAGTGGGCTTCCCGCAGGGCTCTGACTGCCTGCAGATCGGACGGTTGCAGGGCCGCCACTGGCCACTGCAAGCGGAACCGTGACTGGTCCGGCATCCCCGGATGGCGCGCCATCCAGCAGGATGTCCAGATCCATAGTTTCCGGTGCCGGATCCCGCCACATCTTGGCGGTCTGTACCGCTGCGCTATCCGGCGCCAGAGGCATCACGATGGTCGCGGCGTTGGCCTCAAATGCCGATGACGGCAAAACGGTTTTGACCGCATCCGCCACCGGGCGCTCGTCCCCGCCCTTCCACCACGGTGCATTATCGAAGCCGCCTTTGCGCATGCGCAGGAAGACATAGACCACCGCGGAAACAGCGGCCAACACCAGCGCAATCAGCACATAGACCAGCAAACGGCCATAGTTATCCTGCCCGGAACTGCCGAGCGCTTCGGTCACCAACTGAAGGTTCTTCTGGTTTCTGGCAGTTGCCGTCTGCAAATTGCGGATATCCGACTCCAGGGCCTGGACGCGTGCGGCGTTGCGCTGAACATCTTCGGCACTCATGCCAGCTGCTTGCCATTTGGCGACCTCATCCACCCGCCGCTGCAGTTCTTCCAGTGCAGCCAAATTGGCCGCGTTTGCGACTTTTGCAGTCTGGGCGGTCTGGGTTGCCGCTGGCACTGCGGCGAGCTTCAGACGCGCACCCGAAGCCTTATTCTTCTGCTCCGTTGCGGGCACAGCTTTGGACACGGCAGCTGCGGCGCTGGCCGTTGCAGCTTTGGGCTCAGCGGCCTGGACGGGGACCGCCTCCACCCGCGTCGGCAGCACAGCAGCCTTGTTCACCGGCGGAGCGGATTGGACGGCCGGACTGGCCAATGCCAGGTCACTCACTACGTCGGACAGCAGCACATAACGGCGTACCGCCCTGGAGCCGCAATCCGCCCGGAGATTCAGGCTGACGTGGGCCTCATCCACCGGTACAGACGCAGTCACCCGCACCAGCAAGGTGTTGGGCTGCGGCCCGGCTGCGGCCTTGACGCTGACGCGGCCACGCTCCAACGGCGTGTCACCGTAGCGTACATCGGCATCAAAGCAGGTGGCGGAAATGTCTTCGTCTGCTGCCGACTGAACCAGCACAGACACATCCAGTGGCTTGCCCACCAGCGCACTGCCGTGCAGACGCCCCAGGGTCAGGGCGCCAGTATCCGCCGACGCCAACAGCAGCGCAGTGCATGCAGCCCCTAAGGCGATTATTCGGTTAAGCATCATAGTAACTTTGCATTTTCGCACAGGCGGCTGGCCTTGCCCGTGCAATGTGCAGGTGAAGGTGACGCATTTTCCAGCCTCACGCGCGCGCCTGGGTTGGAAGCCTGTAGCGCATGCTCAACGGGATGGACCTGACGCACGGGCGACAGCTAGCTGTGCAAAGCGACCTGCTGCGCCTCACAATCAGGCCATGGACGAACCCATTCTTACCGTGGAAGAACGCGCCGCCATCAACGCGGGGCGCTGGTTTTCCACCCTCTCCCCTTCCCTGCGGCACGACATCCTGCGCTGTGCCTACGT
>CANBTQ010000053.1 GCA_947372425.1 Comamonadaceae bacterium
CTACCCGATCGGCCAGGAAGTTCTGCAGTCCGATGATGGTGAAGGCACCGACCACCGGCCCGGCAAAGGTGCCCATGCCGCCCAGGAGCGTCATCAGGACCACCTCACCGGAGAGCGACCAGTGCACGTCCGACAGCGTGGCAAAGCCCAGCACCACCGTCTTGAGCGCACCGGCGAGCCCTGCGATGGTGGTGGACAGCACAAAGGCCAGCAACTTGTAGCGGTCCACGTCATAGCCCAGGGAAATGGCACGCGGCTCGTTCTCGCGGATGGCCTTCAAGACCTGGCCGTAGGGCGAATAGACAATGCGCACCACGGCCAGAAACACGGCCACAAAAATCGCCAACACCACAAAGTACATCACCAGGTCGTTATCCAGCGGCAGCAGGCCCAGCAACTTGCCACGCGGCACGCCCTGCAGGCCGTCCTCGCCCCCGGTGTAGGGGACCTGCAGGCAGATGAAGTAAATCATCTGCGCCATGGCCAGTGTCACCATCGCAAAGTAAATACCCTGGCGACGGATGCCAACCAGGCCCACCAGCAGACCCAGCACGGCCGCACCCAGCGTTCCGGCCAGCACACCGGCTTCGGGCGACCACCCGGCGCTGCGCACCAGCCAACCGGTGACATAGGCGGCTGAGCCCATGAAGGCGGCATGGCCGAAAGACAACAGACCGGTATAGCCCAGCAGCAGATTGAAGGCACAGGCAAAAATGGCAAAGCACAGCGCATTCATCAAAAACACGGGGTAGACGCCGACAAAGGGCGCAAGCACCAACAAGGCCAGGCCGACCAACCAGAGCGTGCGGCCTTGGCTGGAGGTGGTGGCGGCAGACGCAGACACACCAGAAGAGGAAGCGGCGGAGGAAGAAGCAGGCGCACTCACGTTATTTTTCCTTGCCAAAGAGGCCAGCCGGACGGACCATCAACACGATCACCATGATCACAAACACCACGATGCTGGAAGCCTCGGGGTAAAACACCTTGGTCAGGCCTTCCATCAGGCCCAACATCACGCCGGTGAGGATGGAGCCCAGAATCGAGCCCATGCCGCCAATTACCACCACGGCAAACACCACGATGATCAGGTTGGAGCCCATCAAGGGCGTGATCTGGATCACCGGTGCGGCCAGCACGCCGGCAATGGCTGCCAGTGCAGCGCCACCGGCATAGGTCATGGTCACCATGAAGGGCACGTTGATGCCAAAGGCTTGCACCAGTTGCGGGTTCTCGGTGCTGGCACGCAGCGTGGCACCCAGACTGGTCTTCTCGATCAGAAACCAGGTGCCCAGACAGATGGACAGACAGGACACCACCACCCAGGCCCGGTAATTGGGCAACACCATGAAGCCCAGATTGGTGGCGCCTTCCAGCAGCTCCGGCACCGGATACTGCTGGCCGGAAACGCCAAACTGGTCACGGAACACACCCTCGGCAATCAGCGCCAGGCCAAAGGTCAAGAGCAAACCATAAAGCGGGTCGAGCTTGTACAGGCGCTTGAGAAACAGACGCTCGATCACCACCCCCAGCAAGCCCACCACCAGCGGCGACACCACCAGCGCAACCCAATAATTCAGCCCGAATTTCTCCAGGCTCAACCAGGCCACATAGGCGCCAATCATGTACAGCGCGCCATGGGCAAAGTTGACGATACCCAGCAAACCGAAAATCACCGCCAAGCCCAGACTGAGCATGGCGTAAAACGAACCGTTGACCAGGCCGAGCAGCAACTGCCCGAGGAAGGCCTGAATCGGTATGCCGAATATCTCGCTCATTGAAACTCCAGAATCAATTCAATTTGATTACTTCCAGGCCGCGCACTTGGACTCGGCCTTGGTGGTGAACGCGGCATCGCCCTTGATGGTTTCCATCACGTTGTAGTAGTCCCATGGTTCGACTGACTTGTCGGGTGTCTTCACCTGCATCAGGTACATGTCATGCACCATGCGGCCGTCATCGCGGATGGTGCCGCCCTTGGCGAACACGTCGTTGATCTTGGTCTTCTTCATCTGCGCCAGCACCTTGTCGGCATCGTCGGTGCCGGTAGCCTTGACAGCCTGCAGGTATTGCAAGGACGCAGAGTAGTCGGCGGCCTGCACGCTGGATGGCATGCGCTTGATCTTCTCGAAGAACTTGCGGCTCCAGGCGCGGGTTTCAGCGTCCTTGTTCCAGTACCAGCTGTCGGTCAGGTACATGCCCTGTGTGGCTTTCAGTCCCAGGGAATGGATGTCGTTGATGAACACCAGCATGCCGGCCAGCTTCATGGTCTTGGTAATGCCGAATTCGTTGGCGGCCTTGATGGCATTGATGGTGTCGCCACCGGCATTGGCCAGTCCCAGAATCTGTGCCTTGCTGCCCTGCGCCTGCAACAGGAAGGAGGAGAAGTCACTGGCCGACAGCGGATGCTTGACCGAGCCCACCACGGTACCGCCTGCGGCCTTGACCACGTTCGCGGTGTCGTTCTGCAGCGCAGCGCCAAAGGCGTAATCCGCCGTCAGAAAGTACCAGCTCTTGCCGCCAGCCTTCACCACCGCGCCGCCGGTGCCCTTGGCCAAGGCCACGGTGTCATAGGCATAGTGCACGGTGTAGGGGTTGCACTGCTCGTTGGTCAGTGCCGAGCTGCCGGCACCAATCGCGATAAACAGCTTTTTCTTTTCGGCCGCAACCTTGGCCATGGCCAAAGCAGTACCGGAGTTGGTGCCGCCTATCAGCATGTCCACGCCCTGCGTATCAAACCATTCACGCGCCTTGGCAGCGGCCACATCAGGCTTGTTCTGGTGGTCGGCCGTCAGAATTTCGATCTTCTTGCCGTTGATCGCGCCACCCATGTCGGCAACCGCCATCTTGATGGCCTCGGCGCCGGCAGGGCCGTCGATGTCGGAGTACAGGCCGGACATATCGGTGATGATGCCGATGCGAATCACGTCGCCCGAAATCTGGGCCTGTGCCGGTGTGGACACCGTGGCCAGAGCTGCACAGCTGATCGCGCAGGCGGCGGCAAGTTTCTTCAGTTTCATAAAGTTCTCCTCGTTCTTGGTTGGTGACAAATCAGACGCCCAGGTACTCATGCAGCTTGGCCAGGCGTTCGGGCAGTTGCGCCTGGGTAAATTCCTGCTGGATCTCGCCATGCTCCATGACCATGAAGCGGTCGGCCAGCGGCGCGGCAAAACGGAAGTTCTGCTCCACCATGACGATGGTGTAGCCCTTGGTGCGCAGCATCTTCACCATCTCGGCCAGCTTTTGCACGATCACCGGGGCCAGGCCTTCGGATATCTCGTCAAGCAGCAGCAAACGCGCGCCGGTGCGCAGAATGCGCGCCACCGCCAGCATCTGCTGCTCACCGCCCGACAGGCGTGTGCCCTGGCTGTTGGCACGTTCCTTCAGGTTCGGGAACATGGTGTAAATCTCGTCTATGCCCATGCCGCCCTTGGCCAGCTCGGGCGGCAGCATCAGGTTTTCTTCGGTGCTCAGGCTGGAAAAAATGCCGCGCTCTTCCGGGCAATAGCCAACACCCATGCGTGCAATGCTGTGGGTGGAGGCAGCAATGGTTTCCTTGCCATGCACCTTGATCGAGCCCTTGCGGCTGCCCGTCAGGCCCATGATGGCGCGCATGGTGCTGGTGCGGCCCGCGCCATTGCGGCCCAGCAGGGTGACGACCTCCCCCTCGCGCACATCGAAGTTGACGCCATGCAGCACGTGCGACTCGCCATACCAGGCGTGCAGATCGCGGATTTCTAAAAACGTCGTCGCCATATCAATGGGCCCCTACTAATTCTGTGTCGGCGCTGCCCATATAGGCTTCGATCACGGCGGGGTTCTTGGACACTTCGGCGTAAGGCCCTTCGGCCAACGTGGCGCCACGCTGCAGCACGGTAATGGTGTCGGCAATGCTGGAGACCACGCTCATGTTGTGCTCCACCATCAGCACCGTGCGGTTGGCGGCCACCTTCTTGATCAACTGGCGGATGCGGTCCACATCTTCCAGACCCATGCCTTGCGTGGGTTCGTCCAGCAGCATCAGCTCCGGGTCCATGGCCAGTGTGGTGGCGATCTCCAGTGCACGCTTGCGGCCGTAGCTCAGTTCCACCGTCAGGGTCTGCGCATAGCTCTCCAGATCGACCGCGGCCAGCAGCTCCAGTGCACGGTCATTCAGGCTGTGCAGGGAACTCTCGGCGCGCCAGAAGTAAAACGAGGTGCCCATCTTGCGCTGCAGGGCCACACGCACGTTTTCCAGCACACTCAGGTGGGGGAACACGGCGGAAATCTGGAACGAGCGGATGATGCCGCGCCGCGCGATCTGCGCCGGCGCATCGTGCGTGATGTCCTGCCCGTTGAACAGAATCGTGCCCGAGCTGGGCTTGATGAATTTGGTCAGCAAATTAAAGCAGGTGGTCTTGCCGGCACCGTTGGGACCGATCAGTGCGTGGATGCTGCCACGGCGCACGGAAAGGTCTACGCGGTCCACGGCCACAAAGCCTTTGAACTCTTTGCTGAGCTTTTGCGTCTGGAGAATGCAGTCTGTCGTCATGGCGCGTATCGTGCCTTTGAAACGACTTGGGCCTGCTAGGGCAAACCCCCGACTGCGTGGGTACGTCAGAAAAGCGTCAGACAGAAATTTCTCGGCTCCTTTGGCTCAGGAAGCAGGCCGCCGTGGGTGTGGAGAGGTCCTTATGCGCGCGCCAGCAGCACGCTTTCGGCCAGGGCAAAGTCTTGCGGATAGGTGACCTTGAAGTTCTGGGCAGAGCCCTCCACCAGCAAGGGACTCAGGCCCATGAATTCCATGGCGCTGGACTCATCGGTGACCGCATCGCCCGCGGCCTGCAACGCGGATTGGAGTTCGCCAATACGAAACATCTGCGGTGTCTGCGCCAGCCACTTGTCGCTGCGCTCCAGTGTGGCCGCGACGCGCCCGTCCTTGGCGGCCTTGAGGGTATCCGGCAATGGCAAGGCCAGCAGTCCGCCCACGGCATCGGGCAGGCAGGCGTCAATCAGCTTGTTGATCTGCGCGGACGTGATCAGGCAGCGGGCCGCGTCATGCACCAGCACCCAGTCGGTGGCGGCAGCGCCCTGCTGCAACAACGCGTCCAGCCCATTGGCCACGCTTTGGGCACGGGTGGCTCCGCCACACGCATCCACCTGAACCGGCAAACTGTCGAAGAAGGTATCGCCTTCAGACACCACCACCAGCGTCCCCGCCAATCGCTCAACCGCTGCAAAGGCACCCAAGGTGTGCAACACCATGGCCTTGCCCGCAATTTGCTGGTACTGTTTGGGGCCGAAGGCACCCGAGCGCGAGCCGTTGCCCGCACAGGGAATCAGTCCCCAGAGCCGGGCCTGGGTTGTAGCGGGATGGGAAAGATGCAGGGTTGTTTGGGGCATGGGGCGCAGTGTGAAGCTGCCCCATTCTAAAATCGACTTAACCATGGATCTACCGAAACTCGCCGGCGGCAAACGCTACACCCTTCCCCGCCCCGCGGGTTCTGCAGACGCCCTCCTCCTGGCCCAGCTTGGACTGCGCGAAAAAGCCACCGGCAAACCCCTGGCCATCGTCACGGCGGACGCCAGCGATGCGCAACGCTTGCTGGAAGAAATCGCCTTCTTCGCCCCCACGCTGCGCTGCGCCCTGTTCCCGGACTGGGAAACGCTGCCCTACGACACCTTCAGCCCGCACCAGGACCTGATCAGCGAGCGTCTGGCAACGCTCTGGCGCATCCAGCAGCGCAACAAGGAAACCGGTGCCGACGTCATCATCGTGCCGGCCACCACCGCGCTCTACCGTCTCGCGCCGCCCAGCTTTCTGGCCGGCTACACCTTTGAATTCAAGGTCAAGCAAAAGCTCGACGAGGCCAAGCTCAAGGCCCAGCTCACCCTGGCCGGTTACAGCCACGTCACCCAAGTGGTCAGCCCCGGCGAATACGCCGTGCGCGGCGGCCTGATCGACCTATTCCCCATGGGCTCGCAAGTGCCCTACCGCGTGGACCTGTTTGACGACGAGATCGACAGCATCCGCACCTTCGACCCCGACAGCCAGCGCAGCCTCTACCCGGTGCCCGAGATCCGCCTGCTGCCCGGCCGTGAATTCCCCATGGACGACGACGCCCGCGCGCGCTTTCGCGGCCGTTGGCGCGAGTTGCTGGACGGCGACCCGACCAAGAGCCGCATCTACAAGGACATTGGCAACGGCGTGGCCACAGCCGGTATCGAGTACTACCTGCCGCTGTTCTTTGAGCAGACCGCAACCGTGTTTGACTACGTGGGGTCTGACGCCACCGTGGTGTTGCACGGCGACCTGGAGCCGGCCTTCCAACGCTTCTGGCAGGACACCAAGGACCGTTTTCGCCTGGTGCAGGGCGACCCCGAGCGCCCAGCCCTGCCGCCCGAGACCCTGTTCCTGGGCACCGAGCAGTTTTATGCGCTGGCCAACGGCCATGCCCAGCTGGCGCTTAAATCCAACACGGCGGAAGAAGCTGCTGTGGCCTATGCCGATATCAGCGCCCTGCCCCCCATGGCCGCCGTGCGCGGCACGGATGACCCTCTTGCCAAGCTAAAGGACTACGCACGCAACACGCAGCAGCGCCTCTTGGTACTGGCCGAAAGCGATGGCCGGCGCGAAAGCCTGCTGGACTTCTTGCGTGCCTCGCAAATCAACCCGCCATCCTTTGATTCGCTGCAGGAATTCATCGACAGCTCCGAAAAATGGGGCATTGCCACGGCCGGCCTGACCGTGGGCTTTGGCTGGCTCGAAGCCGGTGTGGATCTGGTCACCGAGACCGAACTGTTTGCCGCCGGGCCCGTTACGCGCCGGCGCAAAAAGCAGGAACAGGTCAGCGATGTCGAGGCCCTGATCAAGGACCTGTCCGAGCTGAACCTGGGCGACCCGGTGGTGCACTCGTCGCACGGCATCGGGCGCTACCGCGGCCTGATCCACATGGACATGGGCAACAAGGATGCGAATGGCGAGCCCGAGCTGCAGGAATTCCTGCACCTCGAATACGCCGACAAGGCGACCTTGTATGTGCCGGTCAGCCAGTTGCAACTCATCAGCCGCTACACCGGCGTCTCGGCCGACGAGGCACCGCTGCACAAGCTGGGTTCCGGCCAATGGGAAAAAGCCAAGCGCCGTGCCGCCGAGCAGGTGCGCGATTCGGCTGCCGAATTGCTGAACATCTACGCCCGCCGCGCCGCGCGCGAAGGCTTTGCCTTCCGCTTCTCGGCCGGGGATTACGAGACCTTTGCCAACGACTTCGGCTTTGAGGAGACGGCCGACCAGAAGGCTGCTATTCACGCCGTCATCCAGGACATGATCAGCCCCCGCCCCATGGACCGGCTGGTCTGCGGCGATGTGGGCTTTGGCAAGACCGAGGTGGCCCTGCGCGCTGCCTTTGTGGCCGTGACCGGCGGCAAGCAGGTGGCCTTTCTGGCACCCACCACGCTGCTGGCCGAGCAGCATTTCCAGACCCTCAGCGACCGCTTTGCCAAATGGCCGGTGAAGATTGCCGAGATGAGCCGCTTCCGCTCCGCCAAGGAAATCACGGCTGCGCTCAAGGGCGTGAAGGACGGCACCATCGACATCGTCGTCGGCACCCACAAGCTGCTCAGCCAGGACACGCATTTCAAGGACCTCGGCCTGCTCATCATCGACGAGGAACACCGCTTTGGCGTGCGCCACAAGGAGGCCATGAAGGCCATGCGCGCCGAGGTCGATGTGCTGACACTGACCGCCACCCCCATCCCCCGAACCTTGGGCATGGCACTCGAAGGCCTGCGCGATTTGAGCGTGATTGCCACCGCACCGCAGCGCCGCCTGGCCATCAAGACCTTTGTGCGCAGCGAAGGCAATGGCGTGATCCGCGAGGCCGTGCTGCGCGAACTCAAGCGCGGCGGCCAGGTCTACTTTCTGCACAACGAGGTGGAGACCATCGAGAACCGGCGCGCCAAGCTCGAAGAGTTGCTGCCCGAGGCCCGCATTGCCGTGGCCCACGGCCAGATGCCGGAGCGCCAGCTCGAGGCCGTGATGCGCGACTTTATTGCCCAGCGCTACAACCTCTTGCTCTGCTCCACCATTATCGAGACCGGCATTGACGTGCCCACCGCCAACACCATCGTCATGAGCCGCGCCGACAAGTTTGGCCTGGCCCAGTTGCACCAGCTGCGCGGTCGCGTCGGGCGCAGCCACCACCAGGCCTATGCCTACCTCATGGTGCCCGACATCGAGGGCCTGACCAAACAAGCCCAGCAGCGCCTGGACGCCATCCAGGCCATGGAAGAACTGGGCAGCGGCTTTTACCTGGCCATGCATGACCTGGAAATCCGCGGTGCAGGTGAAGTTCTGGGCGAAAACCAGAGCGGCAATATGCTGGAAGTCGGCTTCCAGCTCTACAACGAGATGCTGAGCGAGGCGGTGTGCTGCCTCAAAGCCGGTATCGAACCCGACCTGCTCAGCCCGCTCAATGTGGCCACGGAAATCAACCTGCATGGCCCCGCTCTCCTGCCGGACGACTACTGCGGCGATGTGCACCTGCGCCTGAGCTTTTACAAAAAGCTGGCCACCGCCAAGAACACCGACCAGATCGACGCCCTGCTGGAAGAAATCGTGGACCGCTTCGGCAAGCTGCCGCCCCAGGCCCAGACCCTCATCGACGTGCACCGCCTGCGCGTCATTGCCAAGCCCTATGGTGTGGTCAAGGTGGATGCGGCTCCGGGCGTGATCACCATCACCTTCAAGAAGGACCCGCCCATCGACTCGATGCGCATCATTGCCCTGATCCAGAAGAACAAGCACATCAAACTGGCCGGCAACGAAAAGCTGCGCATCGAGCGCAACCTGCCGGAAGTCAAGGAGCGGGCGCAGATGGTGCGGGATATCTTGAAGTCGCTGGGGCAGCCTCTCTCAGTGGAAGCGGCGGCATGACATATGCCGATGCATATGCTAAAGTTGACACGTCGTATATTGGAGGTGTCCTATGTCAACCACCACCCACTTCACTGCCGAAAAAGCGCCTGACTATCTGCCCGTCCCGCCGACGGCCATGAGCGTAGAAGCCTCGCGCCGCGTTCGCCTGTTCCGCAATGGCGCGAATCAAGCCGTGCGCATACCCAAAGAATTTGAACTGCCTGGCACGGATGCCGTCATGCGCCGGGATGGCAATCGGCTCATTCTGGAACTGGTACCCGACAGACCCAAGAAGGGTACAGCCGCGGCATTGCTATTGGCATTGGACGAAATTGCCAAATTGGGGCCGTGTGACGACGAATTTCCGGATATCGGCGAGGAGGGCTTGCTGCCTCTGGACGACATTGACTTCGGGACAGACTGAAGATGGCCGTCACCTACCTGCTGGATACCAACATCATCAGCCATCTCATGAAGGACAACCAAAGTGCCGGCGTCAAGCGCTACCGTGACCGACTTCTGAATGAGCCTGATTGCGAACTGGTTACGAGCGTAGTAGTTCAATGTGAACTTCTGTTTGGTCTCGCAAGGCATCCCTCCCTGCGTCTTCAAAGAGCTTACACACTGCAGATGGAGCATCTGCCCGTATTGGCGTTGGACGACAGTGTTGGCAGCCACTATGCCAACCTGCGCGCCTATCTGGAACAAGCGGGCACACCCATCGGTGCCAACGACGCCTTGATCGCCGCCCACGCCCTCGCACTGAATGCCACCCTGGTCAGCGCCGATGCCGCCTTTGCCCGCGTGCCAGGCTTGCGGCTGGAAAACTGGTTTGACTCGCCGCCCGCGCCCCCCGCCTGACAACCCGCGAACAAGCACCCAATTACCCCCTTCCGAATACCGAACAGACTGCATGACACACGCTACCGAAATCGAACCCGGCCTGGTTATCCAGGGCATCACATCCCCTTTGCGTCTGAAAGACTTCAAGCTCATCGCCTTTGACATGGATTCCACGCTGATCAATATCGAATGCGTGGACGAGATTGCCGATGCCGCCGGCCGCAAGGCCGAGGTGGCCGCCATCACTGAAGCCGCCATGCGCGGTGAAATTGCCGACTACAAGGACAGCCTGCGCCAGCGTGTGGCCCTGCTCAAGGGCGTGACCGTGGCACACATGGAAGAGGTTTACACGCGCCGGCTGCAACTCAACCCGGGTGCGGCCGAACTGGTGGCTGCCTGCAAGGCTGCGGGCCTGAAGGTGCTGCTGGTGTCCGGCGGCTTTACCTTTTTCACCGACCGCATCCGTACGCAATTGGGCATCGACTATGCCCGCTCGAATGTGCTGGAAGTGGAAAGCGGCGCTACGTGTGGCGTACTGACCGGACGCATGGTGGACCAGCCCTGGGGCGATATCTGCGACGGCAACGAAAAGCGCCGCACCCTGCTGGAAGTGACCACGCTGCTGGGCATAGAGCCAGCGCAAACCATTGCCATGGGCGATGGCGCCAATGACCTGCCGATGATGGGTGTGGCCGGTCTGTCCGTGGCCTACCACGCCAAACCGGCGGTGCGGGAAAAAGCCAACGTGGCCATCAACAGCGGCGGGCTGGACCGGCTGTTGAGCGTGCTGCGTTAGGCCGTCCTCTTCCAGTTCCCCATTTCGTGGGAACCTCGGCCTCCACAGGCGCGAGCCTCAAACCCAATGGGCTGGGCTTCAGAGCCCGGCTATCTGCCGCAGCGCCTGTTCAAACACCTCGGGCGGCTGGCCGCCGGAGATCAGGTGCTGGTCGTTCAGGATGATGGCGGGCACGGAGTGGATACCGGCCTGCTGGTAGAAAAGTTCCTGCGCCCTCACCGCATCCGCAAACTCGTCGCTGTCCAGAATCGTCTGCGCCCGTGCGGCATCCAGCCCGACTGAGGCTGCAACGCGCACCAGCAAGGCGGCGTCGCTGGGGTTCTCGCCATCGGTGAAATACGCCGCAAGCAGTGCCTTCTTCAACTCCATCTGCTTGCCTTCGCCTTCGGCCCAATGCAGCAACCGATGGGCGTTGAAGGTGTTGTAGATGCGGCCACGTTTGTCCATGTTGAACGTAAAGCCCAACGCTTCGCCACGGGCGCGGATGTTCTCGCGGGCAGCGGCGGCCTGCTCGGGCGTGGAGCCGTATTTCTTGTTCAGGTGCTCGGTAATGTCTTCGCCCTCGGCCACCATCTGCGGGTTGAGCTCAAAGGGCTGGAAGGTCAGGCTGGCGTCCAGTTCACCCTCCAGCTTGTGCAGCGCAGTTTGCAGCGACTGCAGGCCGATGGCGCACCAGGGGCAGGAGACATCGGAAACAAAATCGATCTTGATGGGCTTTTTCATGGCGCTTCCTTGGGTTCGGGCTGCACGATAACGCGAGCCGCATTCACCGCGCTCACCCGGGCCCTTTCGGGCCGGGGCAAGCAGACCTTACAGAGCCTGCGCCAGGCGGCTGATGCCTTCTTCAATACGGGCCACATCGGCGGTGGCAAAGCTCAGCCGAAAGGTGGAGGCGTCCGCGTCGGCGGCATAAAACGGCACGCCGGGCACAAAGGCCACGCCCTTCTCAATGGCGCGTTTGGCAAATTCGCCGCCGTCGCGGATCTTGCCGCCGGCCCCGGTCAGCCGGGCCCATACAAACAGCCCGCCCTGGGGCTGCACGAAATCAATCGCATCGCCCAACTCCTTGCGCAGGGCATTGCCCATGGCCGTGGCGCGCGCGGCATACACCTGGCGCACGTGGGCCAGGGTGGCGGGCATGCGCCCGGCCTTGAGGTATTGCGCAGCCGTAGCCTGGGCAAAGGTGCTGGTGTGGGCGTCGCTGAACTGCTTGCACATGGTGGCCTTGGCCAGCAGTTCGGGCGGCGCAATCAGCCACCCCACCCGCAGGCCGGGACTCAGCACCTTGCTCAAAGACCCGCAATGCGCCAACCACGCGCGGCTGCCGGGCACCTGGGGGCTGAGCGCCAGCATGCTGGGCGGCGGTGCCTCGCCAAAGTACAGGTCGCCATAGGGGTCGTCTTCCACAACCAGGGTCTGGTACTTCACGGCCAGCTCCAGCACGCGTTTGCGCCGCTCCAGGCTCAGCATGGCGCCACTCGGGTTGCCGAAGGTGGGGATCAGGTAGACCAGCTTGGGCTTGTGCTCGGCAATCAGCTGCTCCAGCTTGTCCGTATCCACACCATTGCCATCTACCGGCGCGCTGATGAGTTGCGCGCCATACAGGCGAAAGCACTGGATGGTCGCCAGAAAGGTGGGCCCTTCCACAATCACCTTGTCGCCCGGGCTGATCATGGTCTTGCCCAGCAGGTCCAGCGCCTGCTGGCTGCCGGTGGTGACGATGAGCTGATCGGAGGCCACATCCAGCGCGCCCTTGGCTTGCATGAACGCGGCCAGTTGCTCGCGCAGGGGCTGGTAGCCCTCGGTAGCCCCGTATTGCAGGGCTGCGCCAGGCTCTTCATCCAGCGCCTTGTTGCTGGCCTCGCGGATCCCTTCCACATCAAACATGGCACTGTCCGGGAATCCTCCGGCAAAACTGATGATTCCTGGTTTTCCTAGCAGCTTAAAAAGCTCTCTAATAGCGGAAGTCTCTACATTATTGAGTCGTTCGGCGAATTGCATGGCGTAAAGCTCGAGGGATTAAGGTAAATTCACACCGATTGTGCGTTGAAAAAATCAGGAACTTCTGTGTCGGATATTGAATCTTTTTTTGCGTCGGTCCGCTTGCCCAGCATTTCCCATGTGACCCAGGCGCTGATCCACACACTCGATGGCAAGCAGGCCAGCACCGACGCCATCTGTGCACTGATTGCGCGGGAGCCGGCGATTGCGGCACGGCTCCTGAAGCTGGCCAACAGCAGCCAGTTCGGCTTGCCGCGGGGAGTT
>CANBTQ010000054.1 GCA_947372425.1 Comamonadaceae bacterium
CCCACATGGTCCACGGTGAACCAGCGGCTGTCGACATGGATACGGGCGCGGCGCATGACGGCGTCATCGGCCTCGCGCATGTCGGGCGTGTAGCCGCCAATCAGGTCCACATGGGTGCCGGGGCGCAGCCAGTCGCCCTGCAGGATGGGCGTGCGACTGGCGGTGGCGCAGCAGACGATGTCAGCGGCTTGTACCGCACTGCGCAAATCGGTCACCACCTCGGCGGCAATGCCTTGCAGGCTGGCCACCAAGGCCTGGGCGCGCCCGGGCGTGCGGTTCCAGACCAGGATGCGGTCCAGGCCAGGGCGGATGGCGCGATGGGCCTTCACCATGTGCGGCGCCATGGCGCCTGCGCCCACCATCAAGAGCGTGCGGGCATCGCTGCGCGCCAGGTAATCGGCACCCAGGGCGGAATCGGCGGCCGTTTTCCAATAAGTCATTTCCGTGCCGTCGAGCAGCGCCAGCGGGCTGCCGTTGCTGCCGTCAAACAGCGCGTAGATAGCCTGCACCGTGGGCTGCTGGCGGTTGCCCGTGAACACGGTGCAGAGCTTGACGCCCAGATCGCCGCCGGGTTGCCAGGCGGGCCAAATCAGCAGGCTGTTGGGGTAGCCACCGGCCTGCTCGGCTTGCTGCATCTGCAGGCTCTTGGCCTCGCCATCGGCCTGCTCTGCTTGCCGCATCTGCAGGTTTTTGGCCTCACCACCGGTCTGCTCTTCATGCTGCATCAGCAACTTGTTGGGCTCGCCATCGGTCTGCGCGGCTTGCTGCATCAACAGGCGCTCCACCTGCGGTGGTGGCTTGCGGTGCGCCGCGCGCAGATGCGCGACCAGGCCCGGATAGTCCAGGCAGGCGGCGATGCTTGCGGCGTCGAAAAACGGAATGTGTTTGGTCACGCCGTCAAACCTTCATGCCCGCAACCCGGCCTTCGTAAATCGCGTGCACGGCCAGGCGTGCGGCCACCGCATCGCCCACCGACTCTATCGCCATGCCGCTGCCTTGCAGCGCCAGCGCCAGGCTGTCTTCCGCCACATTGGTGCCGGCCAGCACCAGCGCATCGGCCGCAATCGTCTGCTCTGTGCCATCGAGCAGATTGCGCACCGTGGCCGCACTGCCGTGCCAGGAAATCACGGCTGACTCGGTCAGGCAGCGCCCGCCCAGCTGCGCCAGACGGGAGCGCAGCTTGCCGTCACCGGCCGTGCGCTGTATCCAGTAGCCCAGCATGGGCCAGCTGGTGACCACCGTCACCTGGTGGCCGAGTTCCGCAAGATGCCAGGCGGTGCCGCCACCGCGCCAGTCGCCGGTGTCGTCCACCAGCAGCACGCGTTTGCCAAGCTGGGCGCGCTTGCCCATCACGTCTTCTATGGACCAGACATTGGGCAGCGTGACACCGGCGATCGCCGCCTGCTGCGGCAGGCCGCGCTGGAAGCCGGTGCCGGCCGGCTGCGAGCCGGTGGCCACGATAACCTGGTCCGGCGCCAGTGCCTGCACATCGGCCGCGTCCGTCGGCGTGTTCAGGTGCACATCCACCCCGAGTTGCGATAGCTGGCGTTCATACCAGTCCAATAACTCCAGAATCTGCGTGCGCCGGGGTTGCAGGCCGGCCAGGCGGAAGGCGCCGCCCAGGCGCGGGCCGGCCTCGGCCAAAGTCACCCGGTGGCCGCGCTCTGCCGCCACGCGGGCGGCTTCCATGCCGGCCGGGCCGCCGCCCACCACCAGCACGTGCTTCTGCAGCGGCGCGGCGGTGAAGCGGTCGCCACCCCATTCAAATTCGCGCCCGGCCGAAGGGTTGACCAGGCAGGAAATCCAGTAGTCGCGCGAGCGCCGGCCCCAGCACATCTGGTTGCAGGAGATGCAGCCGCGCACGTCTTCGGCGCGGCCGGCGCGTGCCTTGTTGGCCCAGTGCGGATCGGCAATCTGCCCGCGCACAATGCTCACCATATCGGCCTGGCCCGAGGCCACCACATAGGCGGCGTTTTCCGGTGTGCGGATATGGCTTTCGGCCTGCACCATGGCATGCGTCACCACCTTCTTCAAAGCCTCGGCATACGGGGCGCCAAGCTTGTCGGCAAACTGGAAGGTCGGCATCAGCTCGGCAAAATTGAAGTAGCCGCCGGTGCCGCAGCTGATGTAGTCGATCAGGCGGCGCTGGTCCAGCCATTGCGCAATCTCGCACAGGGCGTCGAGCTGCAGGGCGATCGGGACGCCCGAGTCAATGCTGGCATTGATGCCCATGATGAAGTCTTCGCCCACGGCCGCGCGCGTGCGCTGGATGATCTCGGCCGCAAAGCGCATGCGGTTTTCCAGGCTGCCGCCCCAGGCATCGGTACGGCGGTTGCTCCAGGGCAACCAGAACTGTTCGATCAGGCCGTTGTAGGCGCCGAACAGTTCCACGCCATCAAACCCAGATTTTTGCGCGCGCACGGCAGCAGCCACAAAGCCTTCGATCACTTCCTCAATCTCAACCTCGGTCATGGCATGGCTGCCATCGGCATCGTGGAAGGACGGCAGGCCCGAAGGCGACCAGGCCGGCGCATAGGAGTTGTCAAAGTCGCCGTGCTGGCCGACGTGATACAGCTGCTGCAGCATCACCGTGCCCTCGGCATGGCAGGCATCGACGATGCGCTTGAGCGGCTCAATGATGGCGTCGTCGGAATGCAGCATATTGCCGCGCGTCAGCACCGCCGTACGGTGTACCGGCACCGGCTCGACCACGATCATGCCCGCTCCTCCCCTGGCGCGCTCCAGGTAATAGCCCAGATGCCGCGCGCCGGGCAGGCCCTGCTCCGCCATATTGGCGGTGTGCGCGCCGAACACCACGCGGTTGCGCAGCGTCTTATGGCGCAACACCAGCGGATCGAACAGCTGTGCAGCGGCCATGCCTAGTACCACTGGTCGGTCATGGAATCTTTTTTGCGGGCCACAAAGTCTTTCAGTTCCTCGTCCATGGCCACGTCCATGGGCGGTGCTTCGTACTCGGCCAGCGTGTTCTTCCAGCGCGTGTTGGCGCGCTGGGCGCTGTCGGTGCTACCGGCTTCCACCCACGATTCGAAAGGCGTGTTGTCGGAAATCGTGGAGTCAAAAAACGCCGTCGTGTAGTTGGCCATGGTGTGGGCGCTGCCCAGGTAATGGCCGCCGGGCGTGACCTCCTTGAAAGCGTCCATGGCCAGGGTGTTGTCGTCCACCACCACGCCGGCCAGGTAGCTGTGCAGGGCGCCACAGAAGTCGGCGTCCATCATGAATTTCTCGTAGCTCATGGACAAGAGGCCGTCGAGGAAGCCGGCAGAGTGCAGCAGGAAGTTGGCGCCACAATGGACGGCCGACATCATGGACATCACGCTCTCCTGCATGGCCTGGCCGTCCGGCAGCTTGGAGGTGGTGAACGAGCCGGCGCAGCGCAGCGGCAGGTTCAGGCGCCGCGCCAACTGGCCGATCACCATGGAGCCAATGGCCGGCTCGGGTGTGCCGAAGGTGGGCGAACCCGAACGCAGCGACATGCTGGAGAGGAAGTTGCCAAAGATCACCGGCGCGCCGGGGCGCTCCAACTGGCTGATGGCGCAGCCCACCATGGTTTCGGCCACGGCCTGGGCGATGGCGCCGGCATTGGTTACCGGGCCCATGGCGCCGCCCAGGATAAAGGGCACGATCACTGCGGCCTGGTTGGCGCGCGCATAGGCGCGGATCACCTTGGTGGCCGTGCCGTCCCATAGCAGGGGCGAGTTCACATTCACGTTGCCCATGATCACGCAGTTCTGGTCCACAAAGTCCCGGCCAAACAGGATGCGCGCCATGTCTACCGAATCGTCGGCGCGCTCCACCGTGGTGATGGAGCCGAGAAAGGCCTTGTCGGAGTAGCGCATGTGGGAATACACCATGTCCAGATGCCGCTTGTTGACCGGCACATCGGTGGGTTCGCAGACCGTGCCGCCGCTATGGTGCAGCCAGGGGCAGGCATAGGCCAGCTTGATGAAGTTCTGGAAATCGTCCAGCGTGCCGTAGCGCCGTCCGCGGTCCAGATCCATTACAAAGGGCGAGCCGTAGGAGGGCGCGAACACCACGTTCTTGCCACCGATCTGCACGCTGCGCGCCGGGTTGCGCGCGTGCTGGGTGAATTCCTTCGGCGCGGTTTTCAGGATCTCGCGCACATGGCCGGGCTCGAAGGTGACGCGCATGCCATTCACCTTGGCGCCGGCCTTTTTGAACATCGCCAGGCATTCGTCGTCATCGCGGATGTCCAGGCCCACTTCGGCCAGGATGCGCTCGGCCGTGGCCTCGATCTTCAGCAGGTTTTCCTCGCTCAGCACGTCATAGGTCGGGATGTTGCGCTGGATGTAGGCGGGGCCAATGATTTTGGCCTTGGGGTCGCGGCGTTCGCGGCCACCGGCACGGCGGTGCTTTTTGTGTTCTGGGGTTGTTGTGGAAGACACTTCCGGCGTGGGGGTGTCGGTTGCTTCGATGCTGCTTGCTTCGGTCATGTTTTTACTTTCCTGCTGTTGTTCCTGCCGTGACGGGGTATGCCCGGCGGCTCATGGTGCCAAACGCGCACAAATCCCCGCCGTGCACACCCCGCCCCGGCGAGTGGCTGGCGTTGCTGCGCTCGCTGCACACATTCCAAATACCTTGGGTGTTACACATAGTTTGCGTTGATTGCCATGGACATCAGCTTAGGTGATGTGGCTAGGCTTGTGAATGGCAAGACAGCTCATGCGTGCCATAAACTCTGCTTATGTCCAATGCCAAAACCAATCAGTCGCTCAACAATCTGCTGGTGTTTGAATCCGCCGCCCGCCGCGGCAGCTTTACCCGCGCCGCCGAGGACCTGCACATCAGCCAGCCGGCCGTCAGCCATGCCATGCGCCTGCTGGAGGCGGACCTGGGTGTGGCCCTGTTTGAGCGCCAGCACAAGGGGGTGCGCACCACCGAGGCCGGGCAGTATCTGCTGGAGCAGGTGGGCATGGGTCTTTCCTTGATCGACCAGGCGCTGCGCGAGGTACGCAGCATGCAGGCGCACCAGGTCACGCTGGCCGTGTCCACGGCGACTGCCACCTGGTGGCTGCTGCCGCGCATTGCCCGCTTCAAGCAACAGCACCCGGAGATTGAACTGCGCGTCATCACCACCGACACGGATCTGGATATGGTGCGCGAGCGCATCGACCTGTCCATCACCCTGGGCGCCGACGACTTTGCCAACTACCAGCGCTGGCATTTTGTGGACGAGGAAATCTTCCCGGTTTGCAGCCCCAAGTTTTTGCAAACCAACCCGCTCCCGAACCTGCAGGCCCTGGTGCACAGTCCGCTCTTGCTGCTGGAGGAACGCTACCGCCCGCGCATGGACTGGAAGGAATGGTTGCTCCGCTTTGGCGAGCGCCTGCCGCGCCAGCCCAAACTGTTTCGCTTCAACGACTATTCCATCGTGCTGCAAGCGGCCATCGAGGGCCAGGGCGTGGCCCAAGGCTGGCGCCATATCGTGCAGCCGCTGATCGCCCAGGGCTTGCTGGTGCGCCCGCTGCAGCACAGCGTGACCACCGACCAGCCGCTGTTTATCACCGCGCCCCAAGGCAAGGCGCTGCGACCGGATGTGGCGTATCTGAAGGACTGGTTGGTGGCGGAGGCGGCGAACACCTAAGCCCATTCAAAACGCGGCCTGGGCCAGGCCCAATTCCACAGCGGCACGCTCCAGCTACAAAAAAACAGCATCACGATCAGCCCATGCGGGCGGTACAGCAGGTACTGCCAGACAAAAGCGGCAAGCGCCACCAGAGCCGCATAGGCCATGCGGGCGCGCGGGTGCTGGGGTGTGGTCATGGGGTCGCTGATCATGAAGAAGGCAAACAGCAGCACGGCGCCACTGCTGAGCTGCTGCAGCCACATGGCGGCACCCGGGTCCCAGGCGTAGCCCAGCCACAGCAGGCGAGCGGCCAGCAACAGGCCCCAGGCCGACAGAAAGGCCAGCGATACGTCCCAGCGCTGGATGCGCCGCGTCACCAGGCCGCCCAGGGCGACAAACCACAGCGCCAGCATGCTCTCGGAGCCCCACTGCGCCGGGCTCAGCCAGGCGCCGGGCAGCCAGGCCCAGGCCACAAAGGCGGCCAGGTTGGCCGGGTTGAGCACATGGCTTTTGCAGGCGGGCGGGCCCAGGCGGATCAGGTACTTGCTGCTGATGGCCAGCAGCGCCAGCAGGGGATGCACCCAGTCGCTTTGCGCGCGCACCAGAATGCTCAGGCCCAGGCTGGTAACCAGGGCGCTGAGGTAGCCACCCCATTGTCTTTTGGTGGGGAGGTCCAGTGCCCATTGCCAGGCCACTTGTGTCAGCACGGCGGCGGCCACGGCCAGCAGCACTTGCGTGGGGCGCAGGGCAAAGTCACGCGCCCAGATGCCCACCAGCAAAAAACTCAGCAGAAAGGCAATCTGGAACCAGCGCGCATCCAGGCTTTGCCAGCCACGCTGCCAGCGCCCGGTGCTGGGGCCGATGGCCGGGTCCGCCTTTATCGGGTTGGCGTGCAAGACGGGTGGTGAAACGACAGCGTGCATGGTGTCCTCACTCAATGCGCTTGCTTGAAGTTAAACAGTTGCTCCCACCAGGCGTTATCGGGACCGGCCGGCTGGCTGTCGTCGTGGGGGCTGAACTTGCGCGCGTCAGGCATCTTCTCAATGTGGGCCAGACTCCAGCCGGTCAAACGGGCCAGGGTTTTCTTTTCAGACTGGATGCGCTCGGGCAGGCTCTGCTGGTAATAACGTTCAGCGGCCAGCAAGCCCGCTTGCTTGGACGCGGTGCAGGCGGAAAGGCATTCCCCTTGCAGCTGTACCGGGCTCTTGTCACGGTACCGGCTATCCACCACCAGGGCGCCCAGCACATTGTCGACGCGGTGCTTGCACATGGCAGCACAGTCGGCCTGCGCCATCTGGCCGCTGCAAGCGGCCACGGTGCTTTCATAGGGCTGCTGGATCACGTAGCGCGCCTGCCAGTTCTGCCGGTCACCGGTCTGCGTGAACGCCAGGTCTTCGGGAAAGGTCTTGGCGGTGTAGCGCACATGCAGGCGCGTCAGCATCACCGGTTGCGCACCGCCGCCGGGCGGGAGCATCACCTTGGGCGTGGGCGTGCCGACCGGCGCGCGCATGGCATAAAACTGCGCGTCGGGGTTGCCGTCGACCCAGAACACACCCGCATCGCGCAGCTCCTTGCTGCTCAACGGGGTGTCGGCGCAGGGGTCGCACCAGCTCATGTCCCAGAAGTATTCGGTAAACACCACACGGTGCTGCTCCTTGCGGGCCTGGTTGTCAAACAGGGCCTTGTAGAAATCCTGGAACCTGGGCTTGGTAAAAAATGGCAGGTTCACATTGGCGGGCAGCTTCAGGGTGCGGTAGTTGCTGCTTTCCACCCGGCCCTGCTGGGTGAGCACGTAGACAATCAGGTCCTGCGGCTTGTCGGGCGGCGCATTGAGCATGCCCAGACGCATCGGCAACATGAATTTTTCGCTCTCAAAGGCAAACTGCAGCGGGCGCAGCGTGGTGTAGCCGGTTTTGGCCTGCTCTTGCAAATTCACCTTGGCAACAAAGAACTTCATGCCCTGGTTGATGTAGGGCTTGAGCGCAGCACTGGCACCCTTGGGCACGTTGTAGCCGTTCTCATGCAGCCAGGTCTCCAGCCCGTCCGACTGGGTGGCCGACAGGCTGACGATGTCGTACTCCTCCAGCGTGTACTGCACATCCACGGTGACGCCCAGGGCGCGGTTGCGGGCGCCCGCGTCGTATTGCAGGGAACTCGCCAGGCCCGCTGCAGCCATAGGCGGGTAGGGCATGGGCCGCTCGCCCCAGCTCAGGTTGAGCTGGCAGGGGTCTGCGTCGTGGTACTCCGCCAGGCGCGGACTGCTGTAGGCGTCCAGCCGGTCAAACACCCGGGTATCGGCAATGCGCACCTGCCCTTTTTGCAAGGTGGTGGGCGTGGGCACCACCAGCGCAAATTCCTTGAACGGCCCCTGGTAGTCGTTGCGCATGGACAGCACGGTGCGCTGGCCGTCCCGCACCAGCACCACCTGGCTGGCCTCGTTGAACAGATTGGCATCCGCCTTGCCGGCGTAAAAGCCGCAAAAGGCTGCGGCGGGCATCTGGGTGCCAGCCAGCAGGGCGATGCCGGTGAGCAGGGTTTTCAAGCGTTTCATGACATTCCTTTTTTGCGGTGGATGAATGCGGCCGGACAGGGCCAAGATGGAGGCACAGGGACTACTGACCCGACTTGCGTCGGGTCGCCGCCACCGGTGCAGGCGGCAACAGCGGGGTGTCGTGGCCCCAGACCTTGTCGGCACCGGGCAGGGCCTCGATGCGCTCCATGCTCCAGCCGCTTAACGCGGCCAGGGTCTGTTTCTCGGCCTGCAAGCGCTTGGGCAAGTCCTGCGTGTAGTAGCGGGTGGCGCCATCGCGTGCGGTCTGTTTGGAGGCAATGCAGGCCGGCACACAACGCGCCTGCAGGGTTGCGGGGCTTTTGCCGAAGTAGTCCGGTTTGAGCAGATCGCTGTGGCCGGTATGCAACACGTCGTCCACCCGCCGGGTGCACAGGGCCTGGCAATCGAGTTGCAGCATCTGGGCGTTGCAGGCCGCCACACTGCTGGCATAGGGCTGGTGCAGCACGTAACGGGCCTGCCAGTTGTCGCGGTCCGTGGTCTGCAGGAACATCAGGTCTTCCGCAAAGGTGCTGGGGCTGTAGCGCACATGCAGCCGGGTCAGGATCACCGGCTGCGCACCCAGCGAGGCGGCGCCTGGCTTCTCAACCACCACGGGGCGCTCAGCGGCTTTGCGCAGGGCGGCAAAGCCGGCCTCGGGGTTACCGTCCAGCCAAAACACCCCGGCGCGCAGCAGCTCCGAGCGGCTCAGCGGAGGGGCGGTGCAGGGGTCGCACCAGGCCATGTCCCAGACATATTCGGTAAATATCGCGCGCCGCTGCGTCTGTTGCACCTGGCGCTCGAACAGGTCCTGGTAAAAGGCGCTGAACTGGGGCTTCACACAAAAGGGCAGATCCACATTGGCCGGCGGCTTGATGGTGCGGTAGTTGCTGCTCTCCACCCGGCCCAATGCGGTGAGCGTGTAGACGATCAGGTCTTGTGGCTGGTCGGGCGGGGCATTGAGCATGCCCAGACGCAGGGGCAGCATGAATTCCTCGGTCTCAAAGGCAAACTGCAACGGCCGCAGCTTGCTGTAGCCGCTGCGCGCCTGGGCTTGCAAATTCACCTTGGCCACAAAGAACTTCATGCCCTGGCGGATATAGGGCCGCAGTGCGGCGCCGGTGCCCGCCGGAATGCGGTAACCGTTTTGCTGCAGCCAGGTTTCCAGGCCATCGGACTGGCTGGCCGAGAGGTGGACGATGTCGTATTCACCCAGGCTGTAGCGCGACTCCACGCTGACGCCCAGGGTCTTGGCACTGGCCCCGGCGCTGCCGCTGCCGGAATAGACCCGGTCTTCATTCGGTGCCGGGTAGTGGGCGTCCAGTCCCCACGCCAGCTGGGTGTCGCAGGGGTCGGTATCGCGGTACTCGACCAGGCGCGGGCTGCTGTAGGCGTCGAGCCGCTCGAACACCGCCTTGTCCACGATCCGCACCTGGCCCCGCTGCAAACTGGTGGGGGTGGGCACTACCAGTACAAAGTCATTCAGCGGACCCTGGTAGTCGTTCTGCATGGTCAGCACGGTGCGATTGCCATCCCGTGCCAGCACCACCTGGCTGGCCTCGTTGAACAGCTTGGCATCGGCCTTGCCGGCGTAAAAGCCGCAAAAGGCAGCGGCGGGCATGTGGATGCAAGCCAGTAATGCGGTGCTGGTGAGCAGGGTTTTCAAGAACTGCATGGCATGGATTCCTTTCCGTCTACAAAGGGGGGCGTGCGAGCGTCCAGGGCTGGGCGGGCAGGTGCTACTGCGCCGAGCCACGCAGGGCAGCTGACGGTGTGCCGGGTGAACCCGGTGTGTCCTGGCCCCAGACCTTGTCGGCACCGGGCAGGGCCTCGATGCGCTCCATGCTCCAGCCGCTTAACTTGGCCAGGGTCTGTTTCTCGGACTGCAGCCGCTTTGGCAAGTCCTGCGCGTAGTAACGGGTGGCCCCGTCCAGCGCGGTTTGCTTGGAGGCGATGCAGGCCGGCAGGCAGTCCGCCTGCAGCGCTTCCCGGCTCTTGCCTTGGAAGGGCGGCTTGAGGAAGCGCGGTTGGTTCACCGCGAACAAAAAGTTCACACGTTGCTTGCACTGGGCCTCGCAATCGATGCGCGCCATCTGGTTGCTGCAGACTGCCACGCTGCTGGCATACGGCTGCTGGACCACATAGCGGGCCTGCCAGTTTTCCTGGTCGCGGGTCTCGGTGAGCATCAGGTCTTCGGGGAAGGTGTTGGCGCTGTAGCGCACATGCAGGCGTGTCAGCGCCGGGAACACCGGGATGTAAGGCTCGCTGCTTTCCTCATAGCCCCGCAATGGGCCACCGGGCGTGCGCAAGGCCTCGAAGTTGGCATCGTCATGGCCATACACCCAGAACACGCCGAGGTTCAGCAACTCGTTCATGCGCAGGGTGATCTGGGTGCAGGCGGTGCAGAAGGCCAGGTTCCAGAAGTATTCGGTAAACACCGCACTGCGCGTCTGCTGCGCCTGGCGGTCGAACACGTCCTTGTAAAAGTCCTGGAAGCGGGGCGTCACAAAGTACGGCAGGTTGACATTGGCCGGCACTTTCACGGTGCGGTAGTTGCTGCTCTCGACCCGGCCGGCGCGGGTGATGGCATAGATGAACAGATCTTGCATCTGGTCGGGCGGGGCGTTGAGCAGGCCCAGACGCAAGGGCAGCATGAACTTTTCACTCTCATAGACAAACTGCAGCGGGCGCAGCTGGCTGTAGCCGGTCTGGGCCTGGGCCTTCAAATTGACCTTGGCCACGACGAACTTCATGCCCTGGCGGATATACGGCCGCAGCGCGGCACTGGCCCCCGGCGGAACCCGGTATCCGTTCTGCTGCAACCAGGCCTCCAACCCGTCGGACTGGGTGGCAGACAGATGGACGATGTCGTACTCGCCCAGGCTGTAACGGGATTCCACGGCAATGCCCAGCACCCGTGAACCCGCCGCATCACCGCAGCAGGCGGCGCTGGCCACGGGGGCCGATTGGTCGGGGAAGAAAGGCTTGAAGGCGTCCTGGCTCCAGGTAAACCGGGGGTCGCAGGGATCGCCATCGCGCAGCACCTCCAGGCGCGGGCTGCTGTAGGTGTCCAGCCGCTCGAACAGGGCCGGATCGGCCAGGCGCACCTGTCCCGGGCTTAGCGTGGTGGGCGTGGGCACCACCAGCACAAATGCGTTGAGCGGGCCCTGGTAATCGTTTTGCATGGCCAGCACGGTGCGCTTGCCGTCGCGCACCAGCAGTACCTGGCTGCTGGCATTGAACAGGCGGGCCTCGGCCTTGCCGGCCATAAAGCCACAAAAGGCCAGTGCCGGAAGCTGAAACCAGACGCCCAGCACCAAGCCCACCAAAAGGATTCTTATTGTTTTCATTGTTACCTTTGGAAAAAGCCCGCGCACTCTGCACGGTGCTTGGGCGGGATTCTGCATGGCTCCGTGCAGTAATCCAAATACACCCAACTTCCAAATGGAAACAAAACGTAAATCGCGCGGGCGCGGCTTTCGCCGATAATCCACCACTGCTAGAGGTGCCACCGCCGGTGGCTGAGAAATACTCTTCGAACCTGATCTGGGTCATGCCAGCGTAGGGAAGCCCGCTTCACTGCACCTGCATGGTCCATTTCTCATAACACCAGGATGACCATGACCGATCTGCTAACCCCTTCCGATATCTGGGCCGACATCGCTACCGTACGTGAGCGTGCGCCGCTGGTGCACAGCATCACCAACTTCGTGGTGATGAACCTCAACGCCAACGTGCTGCTGGCCGCCGGCGCCTCGCCGGTGATGGCCCATGCGCACGAAGAGGTGCAGGCCATGGCCGGCATTGCGCAGGCACTGGTGCTCAACATCGGCACGCTGGAACCCGCCTGGATTGAGAGCATGCGCCTGGCCCTGCAAACGGCCAGCCAGCGCGGCATTCCCACCGTGCTCGACCCGGTGGGTGCCGGTGCCACAGCCTACCGCAACGCCAGCATCGAGCTGCTGCTGGGCACCGCCTCCCCCAGCGTAGTCCGCGGCAATGGCTCGGAAATCATGAGTGTGGCCGGCGCCAATGTGCAGACCAAGGGCGTGGACAGCGGTGCTGCCGCCAACGACGCGCTGGGCTCGGCCCGCGCCCTGGTGGAGCGCACCGGTGGCGTGGTGTGTGTGAGCGGTCAGACCGACCACATTGTGGACAGCAAGCGCTGGGCGCTGCTCGCCAACGGCCATCCCTGGATGACCAAGATCACCGGCGTGGGCTGCTCGGCCACGGCGCTGATCGGCGCCTTCTGCGCGGTGCAGCCCGATGCCTGGCGCGCTACCGTGTCAGCCATGGCACTGATGGGCGTGGTGGGTGAAGTGGCCGCCGAGAAAGCCGTGGTGCGCAAACAGGGCGTAGGCAGCATGCAGGTGCTGATGCTGGACGAACTGCAGCTGCTGGACCAGGCCACGTTTGAAACCCGCCTGAAGATGGAATTCAAACCTTGGTAAGCCAAGCCCCGACTGCCACCGCCTGGAGCCGCGAACGCCTGCGCCAGGCGCTGCGCCTGTACCTGGTGACCGACCAGAGCAGCCTGATGGGCCGCACGCTCAGTGACGTGGTGCTGGCCGCCGTGCAGGGGGGTGTGGGCTGCGTGCAGCT
>CANBTQ010000055.1 GCA_947372425.1 Comamonadaceae bacterium
CAGATTGAGCCCGGCGACTTTGTGGCCATTGTGGGCCGCAGCGGTTGCGGCAAAAGCACCTTGCTGCGCCTGGTGGCAGGGCTGGAGCCGGCCAGCGCCGGCACGCTGCAGATTGACCAGCGTGAGATCGACGGCCTGCGCGAGAACACCCGCATCATGTTTCAGGACGCGCGCCTGCTTCCCTGGAAGCGCGTGCTCGACAACGTGGCCCTGGGCCTGCCCGCCTCGGACCATGGTGCCGCGTCCCGGGTGCTGGAGCAGGTCGGCCTGGCCGAGCGTGGCGCTGAGTGGCCGGCACGCCTGTCCGGCGGCCAGCGCCAGCGTGTGGCCCTGGCGCGTGCCCTGGTGCACCAGCCGGATTTGCTGCTGCTGGACGAGCCGCTGGGCGCACTGGATGCGCTGACCCGCATCGAGATGCACAGCCTGATCGAGAGCCTGTGGCTGCGTCACGGCTTTACCGCCCTGCTGGTGACCCACGATGTGCAGGAAGCCGTGGCCCTGGCTGACCGCGTGGTGCTGATTGAAGACGGTGTGATTGCGCTGGACCTGGCAATCGACCTGCCGCGCCCACGCCACCGCGGCGACCCGCGCTTTGCCGCGCTGGAAGAACGCCTGCTGGACCGCGTGTTGCAACGGCCTGCCAAAGACGAGCCGCAAGACCCAAGACCCGATTGGCTGGGCACCCCCGCCCACGGCCTGCGCTGGGCCATCTGATTTTTTGCATTCCATTTTTAGTTAACGGACTTTCAAGGAGAACCCCATGTCCATTCAAGCCATCAACGTACGCAACCAGTTCCGCGGCAAGGTGCGCGAAATCATCCGGGGCGATGTGGTCTCCGAGGTCGATGTGGAAACGCCCTGGGGCATCGTCACCTCGGTCATCACCACGCGCTCGGTCAACGATCTGCAACTGGTCATCGGCTCCGAAGTGGTGGCACTGGTGAAGTCCACCGAAGTCTCCATCGCCAAACTCTAACAAGGCCGCACCATGTCCGAGACCCTGAAATTTGAAACCCTGGCCGTGCATGCCGGCTACACACCCGACCCCACGACCAAGGCGGTGGCCGTGCCGATTTACCAGACTGCGGCCTATGCCTTTGACAATGCCCAGCACGGCGCCGATCTGTTTGACCTGAAGGTGGCAGGCAACATCTACACGCGCATCATGAACCCGACGCAGGACGTGCTGGAAAAACGCGTGGCCGCGTTGGAGGGCGGTATTGCGGCCCTGGCCGTGGCCTCGGGCCAGACGGCCGTGACCTACGCCATCCAGACGATTGCCGAGGCCGGTGACAACATCGTCTCCAGCACCGCGCTGTATGGCGGCACCTACAACCTGTTTGCCCACACGCTGCCGCAATACGGCATCAGCACCCGCTTTGCCGACCACCGCGACCCTGCCAGCTTCGAGCCGCTGATTGACGCGCGCACCAAGGCCATCTTTGTCGAGTCGCTGGGCAATCCGCAGGGCAATGTGACCGACATCGCGCGCGTGGCCGAAATCGCGCACCGCCACGGCATTCCGCTGATCGTGGACAACACCGTGGCCTCGCCCTTTTTGCTGCGGCCTATCGAGCACGGCGCCGACATCGTGGTGCATTCGCTGACCAAATACCTGGGCGGCCACGGCACCAGCATTGGCGGCGCGATTGTGGACAGTGGCAAGTTCCCCTGGGCTGAGCACAAGGCGCGCTTCAAGCGCCTGAACGAGCCCGACGTGAGCTACCACGGCGTGGTCTACACCGAAGCCTTTGGCCCGGCCGCCTACATCGGCCGTGCCCGTGTGGTGCCGCTGCGCAACATGGGCGCGGCCATCTCGCCCTTCAATGCCTTCCTGATTTTGCAGGGCATTGAGACGCTGGCCCTGCGCATGGAGCGCATCACCGAGAACACCATCCAGGTCGCCAAATTCCTGCAGTCGCACGCCAAGGTGGGCTGGGTGAATTACGCCGGTCTGCCCGAGCACCCCGACCATGCGCTGGCGCAAAAATACCTGGGCGGCAAGCCTTCGGGCCTGCTGACCTTTGGCGTAAAAGCCCCTGAAGGCAAGCGCCGCGAAGCCGGTGCCGCCTTCCTGGATGCGCTGCAGGTGTTCACCCGCCTGGTCAACATTGGCGACGCCAAATCGCTGGCCACGCACCCGGCCTCCACCACGCACCGCCAGCTCTCGCCCGAAGAACTGGTGAAGGCCGGCGTGCCGGAAGACGCCGTGCGTCTGTCGATTGGCATCGAGCACATTGACGACCTGCTGGCCGACCTGGACCGGGCGCTGGCCGCCACCTGAGCCCCTTCATTGCCGCGCCCTGCAGGGCGCGGCACGGACTATAGAAACCTATGAACTTTCAACAACTGCGCTCGGTGCGCGAAGCGGTGCGCTGCGGCTTCAACCTGACCGAGGTGGCCAACATCCTGTTCACCTCGCAGCCGGGGGTGAGCCGGCAAATCCGCGAACTCGAAGACGAGCTGGGCGTGGAAATTTTTGTGCGCGCCGGCAAGCGCCTCACGGGCCTGACACCGCCGGGGGTGGCGCTGCTACCCATCGTGGAGCGCCTGTTGCTGGACGCCGAAAACCTGCGCCGCGCCGGCCAGGACTTTACCGAGCAGATGGAGGGCCAGCTCACCGTGGCGGCCACCCATTCGCAGGCACGTTACGCGCTGCCGCAGGTGGTGAAGGAGTTCCGCGACAAGTTCCCCAAGGTCACGCTGCACCTGCACCAGGGCTCGCCCAAGCAGGTGGCTGCCATGCTGCTGTCCGGCGAGGCCGACATCGGCGTAGCCACCGAGGCGCTGAGCGACTACCCGCAACTGGTCACCCTGCCGTGCTACCGCTGGACGCACAGCGTGATCGTGCCGCCTGGCCACCCGCTGCTGCAGGAGACCGGGCCGGTGACGCTGCAACAGCTCACGCACTACCCCATCATCACCTACGAGGTGGGCTACACCGGGCGTTCGCACATTGATGACGCCTTCCACGCCGAGGGCCTGCACCCCGATGTGGTGCTGACGGCCATGGACGCCGACGTCATCAAAACCTATGTGGAGCTGGGCATGGGCGTGGGCATTGTCGCGTCCATCGCACTGGACGAAGAGCGCGACCTCAACCTGCGCATTCTGGATGCCGGGCACCTGTTTGCCGTCAACGTCACGCGTCTGGGTCTGCGCAAAGGGGCCTGGCTGCGCGGCTATGCCTACAGCTTTGTCGAATTGTTTGCACCCACATTGACACGGGAGGTGGTGGCGGCGGCCTTTGCAGAGGGCGCGGGCTGACCCGCCAACGGGCGAAACCTTGGATGCCTGTCAGAACCCGTGTATTGCCGGGTGCCCTTTCATGGCGGATACTGAGACGATCAAAATAAAGTATCCGGGTCTCAACACCCGCCATGGGGACAAGCACATGAACGCACTCAAAATCTCAACCCGCATCAGCCTGGGCTACCTGGTCATCACCCTGGCATTTCTGATTCTGGCGGGCATCACCGCACTGCAGATCGAATCGGTTTCCCGCTCCGCCGCGCGCATGGAGAAGGAAGCCGAGCTGCTGCACCTGGCCGAGGTCTGGCAGGCCAGCGTCAAACAGAACTCGGCACGCGCCCTGGCGGTGGCCTATGCCGATGGCAGCACCATGCTCGACTTCTTCGGCGCATCCATGAAGGAAACCACGGCCAGAACCACCGAAACACAAAAGGCCTTTGTGGACCAGCTGCAGGACGCGCCCACCCGGCAGCGCGCCGAAGCGGTCGGTGCGGTGCGCAAGAGCTATCTGGCCGTGCGCGACCAGGTGACCGCGCTCAAGGCAGCCGGCGACAGTGCGGGTGCCAAGGCCCTGGTGCAGGACAAACTGGTGGCACAGACGGCCGAATACATACGCGTCACCCAGTCGCTGGTGGACGGCCAGTTGGACAATGTGCGCGCGGCACGCCAGGCCATTGCGGCCGAATTCAGCCGCCTGTATTTCTGGGGCGCGCTGTTGCTGGCGGTGTGCGTGGGCATTGCCGTGTTTGCCAGCTGGACCTTGTCGCACGGCATTGCCCGCGGCCTGGCCAGCACCCGCTCGGCGGCCCAGCACATGGGCGCCGGCGACCTGAGCCAGCCGGTGCTGGTGCAGGGGCGCGATGAACTGGCCGAGATGGCCCAGGCCCTGGCCACCATGCAGGCCAGCCTGATCGACGTGGTGGCCCATGTGCGCCAGGGCTCGGAAAGCGTGGCCACCGCCAGCGCCGAGATCGCGCAGGGCAATAACGACCTGAGCGCGCGCACCGAACAGCAGGCCAGCGCCATCGAGGAAACCGCCGCCAGCATGGAAGAGCTGGGCGCCACGGTGCGGCAGAACGCCGACTCGGCCCAGCAGGCCAAGCAGCTGGCGGTCAGCGCCTCGACGGTGGCGGCCAAGGGCGGCCAGGTGGTGAACCAGGTGGTGGAAACCATGAAGGGCATCAACGCCTCGTCGCGCAAGATCTCCGACATCATCAGCGTCATCGACGGCATTGCCTTCCAGACCAACATTCTGGCCTTGAACGCGGCGGTGGAAGCCGCGCGTGCCGGCGAGCAGGGCCGCGGCTTTGCCGTGGTGGCCAGCGAGGTGCGCTCACTGGCCGGGCGCTCGGCCGAAGCCGCCAAGGAAATCAAGAGCCTGATCAACGACAGCGTGAACCGGGTGGAGCAGGGCTCGGCCCTGGTGGACCAGGCCGGCGAGACCATGAGCGAGGTGGTGGACGCAATCCAGCGCGTGTCGGACATCATGTCCGAGATCAGTGCGGCCAGCAACGAACAGTCCAGCGGCGTGGCCCAGGTGGGCGAAGCGGTGCAGCAAATGGACCAGACCACGCAGCAGAATGCCGCCCTGGTGGAGCAGATGGCTGCGGCGGCCAGCAGCCTGCGCAACCAGGCGCAGGATCTGGTGCAATCGGTGGCGGTATTCAACCTGGGCGTCCAGGGCGCAGGTCCGTTGCGCTTATCCTCCACCTGAACTTTTTCTGCCACCCCGCTCCCACTGCATGACTGAATTCACCCCGCTTCACGCGCTGCTAGGCGGCCTGCTCATCGGCAGCGCTGCCACCCTGCTGCTCTGGCTCAACGGCCGCATTGCCGGCGTCACCGGCATGGTCACCGGCTTGCTGGTCAAGCCCTCGGCCGCCCAACTCTGGCGCCTGCTGTTTCTGCTGGGCCTGGTTGCCGGCACCGCACTCTACAGCCGGCTGGCCCACACGCCCACACCGCTGCGCCAGGGCTTTCCCTTGCCGCTGTTGATTGGCGCCGGCCTGCTCACCGGCTACGGCACGGCCCAGGCCAACGGCTGCACCAGCGGCCACGGCGTCTGCGGGCTGGCGCGCTTTTCGCTGCGTTCGCTGGTGGCCACCGGCACCTTTCTGGGCATGGCCATGCTCACCACCTATGTGGTGCGGCACGGGCTGGGGCTGGCCACATGAGCCGCACGCTGTTGCGCAATCTGGCAGCGCTGGCCGGAGGGGTGCTGTTCGGCCTGGGCCTGTCTCTGGCGCAGATGACCAACCCCGACAAGGTGCTGAACTTTCTGGATATCAGCGGCCCCTGGGATCCCAGCCTGCTGCTGGTGCTGGGCGGCGCGGTGCTGCTGACAACCCTGGGCTATGCGCTGGTGTTCAAACGCGGCGCGCCGCTCTGGGACAGCCTGTTTCACCTGCCCCTGCCCAAGGCCATAGACCGGCCCCTGGTCATCGGCTCGGCGCTGTTTGGCATCGGCTGGGGCATTGCCGGCTACTGCCCGGGCCCGGCCATTGCCTCGATAGGCCTGGGCAATCCGGAAGCCCTGTGGGTGGTGCCCGCCATTGTTGCCGGTGCCGCTTTGCAGCGCTGGAGCCATTACCGCCAGACGGCCGATATCGACTAAAGGCCACCGACCTTGGCGCAGCCACAGCCGCGCCAAGGCCCTACACTGCGAAAACATAACGCCCGCCCACGCCATGCCCGCCGACCACACACCCGCCTCCACCATCGAATGGCCCACCTGGCTTGTGTGGGCGCTGATCTGGGGCATCTGGGCCGCGCTGCTGGGCAGCTACGGCAGCCTGCCGGTCTGGCTGTCCACGCCGCTGCTGATCCTGCTGCTGGCCTGGTACATGAGCTTTCAGCACGAGCTGACGCACGGCCACCCGACGCGCAGCGCCACCCTCAACCGCCTGATCGGCCTGCCGCCCCTGGCCATCTGGTACCCCTTTGACACCTACAAGGCAGACCACCTCAAGCACCACGACGACGCGCACCTGACCGAGCCCGGCGTGGACACCGAGAGCAACTACATCACCCCCGCGCAGGCCGCCACCATGGGTGCGGTGGCGCTGTGGCTGTACCAGAGCCAGCGCACCGTGCTGGGCCGTTTGCTGATCGGCCCGGCGATTGTGAATGTGAGCCTGTGGACGCGTACCGCGCGCGCCGTGGCGGCTGGCGACTGGGGCGTGCTCAAGGTCTGGGCCGTGCACCTGCCGCTGGTGGCGCTGCTGCTGTGGGCGCTGGACCGCTATACCGCGCTGTCGGCCTGGCACTACTGCTTTGGCATTGCCTACCCGGCCCTGGGCCTGGCCATGCTGCGCTCACTGTATGAGCACCGGCCCGGCCTGCTGCCGGCGCACCGCACCGTGATCAACGAGGCCGCTGCACCCTGGCGCCTGCTCTACCTGAACAACAACTACCACGTGGTGCACCACGCCTACCCGCAGGAGCCCTGGTACCGGATACCGGCCCTGTATGCCGCCGAACGCGCAGCCTGGCAGGCCGGCAACGGCGGCTTTGTGCTGCCGGGCTACCTGCACCTGATCCGCCACTTTGCCTGGCGCCCGGTGGACAACCCGGTGCTGGCCGCAGACGCGACGGCGCCCCGGCGCAGCGCCGCCAAGCCCGCGGTTGCGCCGGCCAAGCCCTGAGCCCCGCACCATGCAGGCCGCCCTGCCCATGTACTTCCCGCCGCAGCCGGCACTGCAGGCTTTCTGGGCGGCCTTGCGCGCGCTTCTGCGCGCAGACCCGCGGGCACAGGGTGCCGACCTGCCCGCCACGCTGAGCCAGCCGGCAGACTGCCATGCCCAATGGCTGGCGCCCGACCTGCTGCTCAGCCAGGCCTGCGGTTACCCGCTGGTGACCCAGCTGGCGGGCCGGGTGCAACTGGTGGGCGCCTTTGCCTATGACGCACCGGGCGTGCAGGGCACAGACTGCCGCAGCCAGCTGATCTGCCGGGCCGGCGACACGCGCAGCACCCTGGCCGACTTTGCCGGCAGCACGCTGGTGTTTAACGACACGATTTCGCAGTCCGGCTACAACGCCCTGCGCGCCCTGCTGGCCGGCAGCGGCTTCGGGCCGCAGCCTTTCTTCGGCGCCGCCCGCATGAGCGGCGCGCATTACCGCTCCATCGAAGCCGTGTGCCAGGGCCTGGCCGACATGGCCGCCATCGATGCCGTGAGCTGGGCCCTCTGGCAGAGCAGCAACCCGGCGCTGGCCGGGGGACTGCGGGTGTTCGGCCAGACCGCGCACTATCCCGGCCTGCCGCTGATCAGCGCACTGCAGACCGCCCCGGACTTGCTGGACGCCCTGCGCGACAGCCTGCAGCGCATCGCCAGCGCGCCGGACTATGCCGCGCTGCGCGCACCGCTGCACATCTGCGGCTTTGAAGCCATCCCGCTCAGCCGCTACCAGCGCTGCCTGGACATGCAGGCCCAGGCCTTTGCCTGCGGTCTGCGTGTGCTCTGAAGCAGTCGCACCCCGGCACTTCGCCGCCCGGGCCTGCAGCAGCCCTTGCTTCATGCTAATCTGCCTGCAGGGGAACGAAAAAAACACATGCACGCACATGCGCTGAAGGAACCTTCTCACTCATTGGCACGCCATCAGGCCTTGCGCATGCGGCGCTTCGGCCTGGCGTCGGTGACCTACGCGCTGGGCTTTTGCATCATGGCGATCTGCAGCGTGATCGGCCTGTTTCCCGCCGATCGCCTGTCCTGGATCGGCCTGGTTTTTGTGCTGGTCAACGCCGCCCTGTTTACCGTCTTCCGCTTGCACCTCAACCTGCGCTTTGCCGACCCTTCGCTGACCAAGCTGCAGGTTCTGATCGGCGTGCTGATGGTGTTTTGCATCCTGATCCTGGGCGACCAGGTGCATTTTCTGGCCGTGCCGTTCTACAGCTCGCTGTTCGTGTTTGCGATGCTGCGCCTGAGCAAGCGCGAGGTGCTGCAGCTGGAGTTTTGCGTGCTGTGCTCGTATGCCGCCGCGGTGGCTGTGCGCAACACCCTGTATGCCGGCACGATTGACCTGCGCATCGAGCTGATTTACCTGATGCTGGTGGTGCTGAGCTCGGTCTGGTATGCCTTTGCAGCGGGCTATATCAGCAGCCTGCGCACGCGCCTGAAAGAGTCGCGCCGGGCGGTGGAGCAGCTGGCCATACGCGACGCACTCACCGGCGTCTGGAACCGCCGCCACATCGACCACCTGCTGGCAGCCGAGATCGAGCGCAAGTCACGCCTGGGCGGCAACTTCTGCATCTGCATGGTGGACCTGGACCACTTCAAGACCATCAACGACCAGTTCGGCCACACCATGGGCGATGTGGTGCTGCAGAAGGTGGCGGAGTTCATGCAATCACAGCTGCGCTCCACCGACCAGATCGGGCGCTTCGGCGGCGAGGAGTTTCTGATCCTGCTGCCGGGCATCACCCTGAAGGACACGGTGGACTGCGCGCAGCGCCTGCTGAGCAACATCGCCACGCTGAACCTGCTGGCACCGCATGCACACAGCGTGACCATCTCGGTGGGCATCTCGGAGTGCAGCGCCAGTGAAACGCCCACCGCGCTGATAGACCGCGCCGACCGGGCGCTGTATGTGGCCAAGGAAAACGGCCGCAACTGCCTGGTCGTCCACTAAGCACGTGCGCCGGGCAGGCCGGCATAGTTGCTGGCGCTATTTGGTTGGACGGTTTTCTTCCTTCCCCGCCGGCCACCCCTTGCCCAGAATGCGGCCCATCGCCACCGCGCATCTGCATTCAGGAGCCCACCATGCCGCAGCCCCAAGCCCTCGCACGCCAGCAAGCCACCGCAGCGCAGGAGCCGCACGACCCGTATGCCTCCAACCCGTTTGATGACGTAGAGTTTTTGCCCGGCCTGGGCCTGGCCGTGGTCTACGTGGTGCTGGCCTATGCCTTCGTCAGTCTGATGCTGTTGCCGGTGCAAACGGTCTGATAAGGCTTATTCGTTTTCCGCGCAAGCAAGGGCGTTTTCAGTCGTTTGGTTTTGGCTTGTGGCTGCTTACGCTCCGTGCATGACACTTCAAATCCAAGCCCTGGGCCCCGCGATAGGCGCGCTGGTCCGCGGCATCCAACTCTCCGACCCGCTTAGCGATGCCAACCATGATGCGCTGACGCAAGCCCTGCTCCAGCACCATGTGCTGTTCTTTGAAAACCAGCCCATCACACCGCTGCAGCAACGTGATCTGGCGGCCCGCTTCGGCCCGCTGCATATCCACCCGATCTACCGGGCCGACCCGGAGGTGCCGGAAATCATCCTGCTCGATACCAGCACGCACAACCCGCCGGACAACGACCTCTGGCATACCGACGTCACCTTCATCCAGACACCGCCCATGGCGGCACTGCTGTCGGCCAAACTGCTGCCGCCCAGCGGTGGCGACACGCTGTGGTCCAGCGGCGTGGCGGCCTTTGCGGCCTTGTCCCCTGCCTTCCAGAAATTGCTGGACGGCCTGACAGCCGAGCACGACATCCTCAAGTCGTTTCACGCGGCGCGCTTTGCCCGCACACCCGAAGAGAGGGCCCGCTTTGATGCGGCCCAACAGAACAACCCGGTGGTGGTGCACCCGGTGATTCGCACGCACCCGATCAGCGGCAAAAAGGGCATCTTCGTCAGCGAGGGCTTCACCACCCGCATTCTGGAGCTGAGCCTGCCCGAGAGCGATGCCATTCTGAATCTGCTGTTCAAGCACATTGCCAAGCCCGAGTTCACCGTGCGCTGGCGCTGGAAGGCCAACGACTTGGCCTTCTGGGACAACCGCCTGACCCAGCACTACGCCACCAACGACTACCTGCCGCACCGCCGTGTGATGCACCGCGCCACGGTGCTGGGCGACCAGCCTTTCTAAGCCTTTTTGATCCGGACACACCCATGAGCTTTTACCAGGACTTCAACGACAAAACCGCCACCGAGGTCTGGAGTGCCGCGGCCCGCGAACCCTATCAAACCCTGCAGCTGACGCGCCTGGCACCGACCCTGGGCGCCGAGGTGCGCGGGGTGGATGTGTCCGGGGAAATACCCGACGCACAGTTCGCCGAAATCCAGCGCGCCCTGCGCGAGAACCTGGTGCTGGCCTTTCGCGGCCAGACCCTGAACTCGGAGCAGCACAAAGCCTTTGCGCGCCGCTTTGGCACGCTGCACCGCCATGTGCTGGCCAAGAGCCGCGCCATTGCCGGCGGCACCGACGACCCCGAAATCCTGGCCTGGCGCACCGGTGCGGAATCACGCTTCACCGCCGGCGACGCCTGGCACCACGATGTGTCCTGCGATGCCAACCCGATCTGGGCCTCGTTTCTGCATGTCACGCACCTGCCCGCGGGCGGTGGTGGCGATACCGCCTTTGCCAACATGGTGCTGGCCTACGAGTCGCTGTCCGAACCCTACAAGGCCTTGCTGGACAAGCTCACGGCCATCCATGACGGGGCCGAGGGCTGGACGGCAGGCTATGGCTCCAAGCCCGAGCCCGGCAAGACCTTTCCGGCCAACGAGCACCCGGTGGTGGCGCGGCACCCGCACAGCGGCCGCAAGTTCCTGTTTGTCAACGAGGCCTTCACTTCGCACATCGTGCAGCTCAGCCGCAGTGAAAGCGCCTCGGTGCTGGCCCATCTGTACCGCCACATCGAAAAGCAGTTGGCCTTCCAGGTGCGCGTGCACTGGGAGCCCGGCACCCTGCTGCTGTGGGACAACTGGGCCACCCAGCACCACGCCGTGTGGGACTACTTTCCGCAGGCGCGCTGGGGCGAGCGCGTCTCGGTGCAGCTCGGCTTCGGGCCCCGGGCCTAGCTTTTATTGGCATTGCCAACCCTTCTTGCATTCAAACCAGGAGACCACCATGACCTCTGCAACCGAAACCCCGGCATTGCCTGCCGCACTCGAATCCATACGCGCCGTGGCCTTGTCCACCGGCCTGCCTTATGCGGGCGCGGTGCCGCCGCAACTGGCCTGGGAGTTGTTCTCCGCCGGCGAGGTGGTGCTGGTGGACGTGCGCACTTCTGAAGAACGCAATTTCGTCGGCCATGTGCCCGGCAGCCAGCATGTGGCCTGGGCCACCGGCACCGCGCTCACGCGCAATCCGCGCTTTGTGCGCGAGCTGGAAGTGAAAGTGGGCAAGCAGGCCAACATCCTGCTGCTGTGCCGCAGCGGCAAACGCTCGGCCCTGGCCGCACAGGCCGCAGCCACCGCCGGCTTCACACGCGTGTTCAACATCCTCGAAGGTTTTGAGGGCGAGATCGACGCGCACAAGCAGCGCGGCGGCAAGGACGGCTGGCGCTTCCACCAACTGCCCTGGGTGCAGGACTGAACCCCCAGAGAATCTATGGCAACTGAATACAACAAGACGGCCCAGCCGCTGTTTGATCTGGAAAACGTGGTCGGCCAACTCGCTGCGGTGCGCCAGGAATGGCGCGCCCTGCAGCAGCGCTCCAATGAACCGGGCGGGCGTGAACTGCCCTCGCGCGATGCGCTGGCCGACATCCTGCGCGGCCTCAAGGGCGTGTTGTTTCCCATGCGCCTGGGGCCCACCGATCTGCGCCAGGAGAGTGAAGACTTTTATGTAGGCCACACCCTGGGCGCGGTGCTGCATGCGCTGCACGCGCAGGTGCGGCTGGAGTTGCACTACACCGCGCGGCATCAGGACAGCGTCGACAGCGCGGCACTGGACGCGCAGGCCCTGGCCATCACGCGCGACTTTGCCAATGCCCTGCCGGGCATCCGCCGCCTGCTCGACAGCGATGTAGTGGCCGCCTTTGAGGGCGACCCGGCGGCCCGCAGCGTGGACGAAGTGCTGCTGTGCTACCCCGGCATTCTGGCCATGATTTACCACCGCCTGGCGCACCGGCTGTACCAGTCGGGCGTGCCCTTGCTGGCGCGCATTGCGGCCGAGCTGGCGCATGCCGAGACCGGCATCGACATCCATCCCGGCGCCACCATTGGCCCGGGCTTTTTCATTGACCACGGCACCGGTGTCGTGATCGGCGAGACGGCGGTGATCGGCAAGCGCGTACGCCTGTACCAGGCCGTCACATTAGGTGCCAAGAGCTTTCCGGTGGACGCCGAAGGCAAACCCCTCAAGGGCCAGCCACGGCATCCGATTCTGGAAGACGAGGTCGTCATTTACGCCGGTGCCACCGTGCTGGGGCGCATCACCGTGGGCCGCGGTGCGTCCATAGGCGGCAACGTCTGGCTCACGCATGACGTGGCCCCCGGCACGCACATCACGCAGGCCACTTCGCGCCAGGACATCAAGGCAGCTTGAAGCCAGCCCCCTTTTCACTGTTTCATTTTTCAACCCCCGGAGACCTTCATGTCAGAGACCCTTCCCAGCCAATCCGCGCTCAGCGACAGCGCCGCGCGGCAACTCGC
>CANBTQ010000056.1 GCA_947372425.1 Comamonadaceae bacterium
TGACGGCCCACGATCTGGCAAGCATTGCCGGAACATGAGCTGCATCTGCAAAACGTTTCTGGGCGCAGCAGCGCTGGCGCTGGTTGTGCTGCCGGGCCAGGCTGCCGGCTTGGCCCAGGAAGCGGTCTGCACCAATCCGGTCTATCTGACGGTTGATCCGGGCAGCATGGATTACGCACCGCGTGTCGCCGAAATATTGCGGCGCCAGCAGGTTGGCGTCACGTTTTGGGTATCCAACCAGCCCACCCGCAACGGCGAAGGCAGTCTGGGAAATCAGTGGGGCGGCTGGTGGAAATTGGTGGCGCAGCAAGGCCATGAGTTTGCCTCCCAAACCTACGACCGCGTCTACTGGCGTGGCGATTTGCCGGGCTACAAAACCACATTCCGCGTGAAACTGGGCAGCGGCTCCCTGGCCGGCCGCGAGTTTACCTATGACCCGCCCAAGTACTGCGAGCAAGTCGAGCGCGCGGCGCGGCGCATGGAGGATTACACCGGCAAGAAATCGCTGCCTCTGTTTCATGCGCCCGGCGGCAACACCTCACCCAAGCTGCTGGCCAGCGGAAGTGCCTGTGGCTATGCGCACGTGGGCTTGAGCGAGCTCGGCTTGCTGGCTCATGCCACGCCGCTCAAGGTCGCCGTGGAGGGGGTTCGTAGCGGTGATGTGTTGATGGTGAATTTGAACGCGGCAAATGCCACAGAGCCCTGGGCACTGTCCAACCTGGAGCCATTCATCCTGGCCTTGCGCGAGCGCGGACTGTGTTTTTCCAGCCTGCGCCAGCATCCGGCCTACAAGGACTGGATCAGCAACCACGGCGGTTGACCGGCGCGTGTCTGGCGTAGGCTGCAACGCGGCGCCTGGTCGCACACGGTATGCTTGGCACATGACCCTGCTCCTCGATTCCTTCTGGCGTGCCGCCCTCTACTGTGTGCGCCCCCGGGTCATTGGGTTGTCCTTTCTTCCGCTGGTCCTGATGACCGTGTTGACCTTGGGCCTGGGCTACTTCTTTTGGGATGCGGCCCTGGACCAGGTGCGCGGCTGGATGGAGACCTTTCCCTATATCGGCATGGTCTGGCAATGGCTGGAAAGTGTCGGTGCCGGCAGATTCAAGGCCGTTCTGGCGCCCCTGCTGGTGGTCTTCGGGGTGACGCCGCTGATCGTGGTGGTGTCCATGCTGGTGGTTGCGTTGTTGATGACGCCGGCACTGGTCAACATGGTGGCACGCAATCGATTTCCCGGCCTGCAGGCCCGGCAGGGCAGCGGGCTGGCTGCCAGTCTGTGGTGGTCTTTGCTATCCACCCTGCTGGCCGGAGTCGCGCTCGTGATCACGGTTCCACTCTGGCTGATTCCTCCGCTGGTGCTGCTGGTGCCGCCGCTGATCTGGGGCTGGCTTACCTACCGTGTCATGGCATTTGACGCGCTGGCCAAACATGCCAGTGCAGAGGAGCGCCAGCTTATTTTCAAACGCCATGGGCATTGGTTGCTGCTGATGGGTGTGGTGTCCGGCTACCTCGGTGCGTCGCCCAGTGTGGTGTGGGCCATGGGCGCCGGGTTTGCCCCGGCCTTCATCATTCTGGTACCGGTGGCCATCTGGATCTACATGCTGGTGTTTGCGTTTGCCTCGCTCTGGTTTTCGCATTACTGCCTGGCTGCCTTGCAAGCCCTGCGCGCCGAGCCCATTGATGCGCCGGTAGTTGCTGCCACAGACAGTGCTGTTGTGCCCCCGCCGCAGGCAAGACTGAACACCGCCGCGGTATTGCAGGAAGGGCCGGCCCCTATTTCGAAGGACGAACCATGAATTTTGGCATCATCATCATCGGCGACGAGATCCTCTCCGGTCGGCGCGAAGACAAGCACCTGGCCAAGGCCATTGAACTGCTGGGTGCGCGCGGCCTGCAACTGGCCTATGCCGACTATGTGGGTGATTCGCCCGAACGCATCACCAACACGCTGCGGCGGGCCTTTGTGTCGGGTGATGTGGTGTTTTCCTTTGGCGGAATCGGGGCCACGCCGGACGACCATACGCGCCAGTGCGCAGCTGCTGCGCTGCAGCGTCCTTTGTTGCTGCACCCCGAAGCCAAGGCGCTGATCCGCGAACGCATGCAGGACATGGCGCGCGAAAAAGGCATTCCCTACGAGCCGGACCGTGATGACAATGTGCACCGCCTGAACATGGGGGTGTTTCCCGAGGGCGCCCGCATCATTCCCAACCCCTACAACAAGATCCCGGGCTTTAGCTGCGAGGGCAGTGGAGACGGCTCCGTGCACTTTGTTCCCGGCTTTCCGGTCATGGCGCACCCCATGGTGGAGTGGGTGCTGGATACCCACTACCGCGCCCACTTCCGCCAGGACGCCTGGCAGGAAAATTCTGTCATCGTCTTCGGTGCCATGGAAGTCTCGCTCACGCCTTTGATGGAGCGCATTGAACTGGCCCATGCGGTCAAAGTGTTCAGCCTGCCCAGCGTGGACCATGCGGTGTACGGTCGCCATATTGAGTTGGGTGTGAAGGGCACACCGGCCGTGGCGGCAGCGGCCTATGTGGACTTGGTGCAGGCCCTCCAGGCCATGCAAATCCCATTGGGCCCTGAAATGGTGCGCAAATAAGACTGCACCAGCCTGATGCAAATTGTGAATGTGTGTTTTTGGTGCATTGCGGGAAGCACGCTTCGCAACTTCGGCGGCGTACACACCTGAAAGCCCGAAATCTCAGGGCAAAATAGGGCGCTTTCTCAAATTGCGGGGCCGGAAGCTTCTGGCACAAAAGCTGCATTGAGAAACCGGCAAAACTTTTTTAACCGTGCAACAGGAGTATTTGATGGCCAAGACCGTCGCAGACGTGATGAAGATGGTGAAAGAGAACGAAGTCAAGTTTGTTGATTTCCGTTTCACCGATACCCGTGGCAAACAGCAGCACACCACCGTGCCTGTTTCGCATTTTGACGAAGACAAGTTCACCTCCGGCCACGCGTTTGACGGTTCCTCCATCGCCGGCTGGAAGGGTATTGAAGCATCCGACATGCTGTTGATGCCCGATCCCAACACCGCCAACATCGACCCCTTCTTCGAAGAAACCACCATCATCATGACCTGTGATGTGGTGGAGCCTGCCGACGGCAAGGCCTATGACCGCGATCCCCGTTCCATCGCCAAGCGCGCTGAAGCCTACCTGAAGGCCTCCGGCAACGGCGACACCGCCTTCTTTGGTCCCGAGCCAGAATTCTTCATTTTTGACGGTGTGCGTTGGAGCACCGAACCCAGCAACACCTTCTACGAAATCGACGAGTACGAAGCGCCCTGGAACACCGGCACCAAGCTCGAAGGCGGCAACCGCGGCCACCGTCCCACGGTCAAGGGCGGCTACTTCCCCGTGCCCCCGGTCGACAGCACGCAAGACATGCGCGCTGAAATGTCCCTGATACTCGAATCCGTGGGCATCCCGGTTGAAGTGTTCCACCACGAAGTGGCCGGCGCTGGTCAGAACGAAATCGGTACCCGCTTCTCCACCTTGGTTGAGCGCGCCGACTGGACCCAACTGCAAAAGTACGTGATCCACAACGTGGCCAATGCCTACGGCAAGACCGCCACCTTCATGCCCAAGCCCTACCACGGCGACAACGGCTCTGGCATGCACGTGCACCAGTCGGTCTGGAAAGACGGCAAGAACCTGTTTGCCGGTGACGGCTATGCAGGCCTGTCCGACTTCGCGCTGTACTACATTGGCGGCATCATCAAGCACGCCCGTGCCCTGAACGCCATCACCAACCCCGGCACCAACAGCTACAAGCGCCTGGTCCCGCACTTCGAAGCCCCGGTCAAGCTGGCGTACTCCGCCAAGAACCGTTCCGCTTCGATCCGCATCCCGTTTGTGGCCAACCCCAAGGGCCGTCGCGTGGAAGCCCGCTTCCCCGATCCCCTGATGAACCCCTACCTGGGCTTTGCCGCCCTGTTGATGGCGGGTCTGGACGGCGTGGAAAACAAGATCCATCCCGGCGAAGCAGCCACCAAGGACCTGTACCATCTGCCTCCCGAGGAAGATGCACTGGTGCCAACCGTGTGCCACAGCCTGGACCAGGCGCTGGAGCACCTGGACAAGGACCGTGCGTTCCTGACCAAGGGCGGCGTGTTCACTGATTCGATGATCGATGCCTACATCGAGCTGAAGATGCAGGAAGTGACCCGCTACCGCATGTCGGTGCACCCGGTCGAATTCGACATGTACTTCTCCCTGTAATCAGGAGAAGGCTGACCTCTGCCCTGCGGCAAGAGCAAGCAAAAAGGACTGCCCTGGCAGTCCTTTTTTTATGCAGGTCCGGGCGCTGGCGCGGGGCTGCCACCGGGCACGGGCCGGGGAACGCAAGCCCGTGCTGTTTTTGGCGCATACTGCTCGCCTGACCCGGCATTCGCCATGGGTGGACTGAAAATGAAATTTGTATTTTTTCTGTTTTTTATCGCGTCCGGCATGGTTTGCGCACACGCGGCCGATGACCGGATTTACCGCTGTGGCAACGAGTACACCAATACCGTGTCAGAAGACCAGGCCAAGACCTGCAAGCTGATTTCCGGTGGCAATGTCACGGTCATTCAGGCCATCAAACCCTCGGCGGCACGGGTAGGCGCTTCCGGCCCGCGGGTGGATGCGGCAGACCAGCGCGCCAAGGATTCGGATGCACGCATGATTCTGGAGGCCGAGCTCAAGCGGGCCGAAGCCAAGCATGCGGAACTGCTCAAGGAATACAACAACGGCGAGCCGGAGCGACTGGGCCCGGAGACGCGCAACAACCAGAAGTACCTGGACCGCGTGGCCGAACTGAAAGCAGCCATTGCCCGCAGCGACAGCGACATTGCCGGCATCAAGCGGGAGCTCTCGCGGGTGGCGCTCGTGGCGCCGACGTCGACGGGCTCCAATCCTTCCAACAGCACCTTGAAGTAGAGCCGGTTTGAACCAGCCTACTCCCCTGGCCCAGGGCGGGCGTAGCAAAGATGCCGTGGTACCCAATTTCCAATCGTTTGATCTTCTGGCCACCCTGATCACGGTGGTGGATCGCAACGGTCTGGTGCTGTTTTCCAACTCGGCACTGGAGGACGTGTTGGGTATCTCACGCCGCTCCATCGTCGGCTCGGCCTTTGCCGATGCCTTTACCGAGCCCAGCCAGTTGCAGAATGCGCTCGAAGGCGCCATCGAAAATGAATTCGGTGCTCTGCGCTATGACGCTTGGCTCAAGCGCGTAGGCTACGAGCCCATGCCGGTGCACGTCATCATCACGCGCATTGACCCGGCCGAAGACATCATCGTGGAGCTGGTACCGCTGGAGCAGCAAACCAGGCAGGACCGCGAAGAGCGCCTGCTGGAGCAGGCACAGTCCAACAAGGAACTGATCCGCAACCTGGCCCACGAAATCAAGAACCCGCTGGGTGGCATACGCGGTGCGGCGCAGTTGCTGGAGCTGGAGATGGATTCGCCGGACCTTACCGAATACACCCAGGTCATCATCCACGAGGCCGACCGCCTGCAAAGCCTGGTGGACCGATTGCTGGCACCGCACCGCAGGCCGCACCTGGTGGGTGACGTCAATATCCATGAAGTGTGCGAGCGGGTGCGCTCACTCATCGTGGCCGAGTTTCCGCGCGGTCTGCGCGTGGTGCGCGACTACGACACCTCCATCCCCGAGTTTCGCGGTGACCGCGAGCAGCTGATTCAGACCGTGCTTAACATCGCCCACAACGCGGCCCAGGCGCTGGGCGACCGCATGGCCGCGGGTGATGCGGAACTCACCTTCAAGACCCGCGTGATGCGCCAGATAACTTTTGGCAAACAGCGCTACCGGTTGGCATTGGAATTGCATGTCATTGACAACGGACCTGGCGTGCCAGACTCGATCAAGGACCGCATTTTCTACCCGCTGGTGTCGGGCAGGGAAGGCGGTTCCGGCCTGGGGCTGACATTGGCGCAAACCTTTGTTCAACAGCACCATGGCTTGATCGAAGTGGATAGCGTGCCCGGCCGTACGGATTTCAAAATTCTGATTCCGTTACCGTAATGCCAGACACAAGGGATAAGAAGACCATGAAGCCGATTTGGATCGTTGACGATGACCAGTCCATACGCTTCGTACTGGAAAAGGCATTGCTGCGCGAGCACCTCCCCACCCGCAGCTTTTCCAATTCACGCGATGTGCTGGCAGCGCTCTCCACCGCTGCCGATGATGAAGGCCCGCAAATCCTGGTAAGCGACATCCGCATGCCCGGAGGCTCCGGCCTGGAACTGCTGGAAAAGGTCAAGGCCAAGTATCCCGGGCTGCCGGTGATCATCATGACCGCCTTCTCCGATCTGGACAGCGCGGTCAGTGCCTTCCAGGGCGGTGCCTTCGAGTACCTGCCCAAGCCGTTTGACCTGCCCAAGGCGGTTGAGCTGATTCGCCGTGCCGTGGAGGAAAGCCAGCGGGAAGAGGTCAGCGAAGAGCGCATGGTGGACGCACCCGAGATGCTGGGCCAGGCCCCGGCCATGCAGGACGTGTTCCGTGCCATCGGGCGCCTCTCGCAAAGCAATGTCACGGTGCTCATCACCGGCGAGTCCGGCTCCGGCAAGGAACTGGTGGCACGCGCACTGCACAAACATTCGCCGCGCGCCAATGGGCCGTTTGTGGCCATCAACACCGCCGCCATCCCCAAGGACCTGTTGGAGAGCGAGCTGTTCGGCCATGAGCGCGGTGCCTTTACCGGCGCGCAGACCATGCGCCGCGGCCGCTTTGAGCAGGCCGATGGCGGCACCCTGTTTCTGGACGAAATCGGCGACATGCCGTTTGAACTGCAGACGCGCTTGCTGCGCGTGCTGTCCGACGGCCACTTCTACCGGGTGGGCGGCCACAGCGCTGTCAAGACCAATGTGCGCGTGATTGCTGCCACCCACCAGGACCTGGAGAACCGCGTCAAGGATGGCGTGTTCCGTGAGGATTTGTTTCACCGCCTGAACGTGATCCGCCTGCGCCTGCCGGCCTTGCGCGAGCGCAAGGAAGACGTGTCCATGCTGACGCGCCACTTCCTGCAGCAAAGCGCCAAGCAACTCGGTGTGGAGCCCAAGCGCATTTCGGATGCGGCCCTGGTCTGGCTGGAAGGCTTTGCCTTTCCGGGCAATGTGCGCCAGCTGGAAAACCTGTGCCACTGGCTGACCGTCATGGCGCCGTCGCAACTGATAGAGCCCAAGGATCTGCCGCCCGAAGTGGGCGTGGCCCGTCAGGAGGGTCTGCCGCCCAAGGTGGTGGTACCGGCGGCCGTGCTGGACACGGAACCCGGCCCGGCCTATGCCGACCCGGTGACTGCCGCCGTGGCCGTGGCCAGCGGTCCGGGCGTAGCCGTGCAGGAATGGGAGCAGGGCCTCGAGGCCGAAGCCATTGCCCTGCTGGCCAGCGGGCGCACGGACGTGTGGGATGTGCTGACCCGCCGCTTTGAATCGCGCCTGATTCTGGCGGCACTGGCCACCACCAAAGGCCGTCGCATTGAGGCCGCGCACAAGCTGGGCATAGGCCGCAACACCATCACCCGAAAAATTCAGGAGTTGGGGCTGGAGTAACGCAGGGCCTGGTTCCATGCCAGGCCTGGCCCCTCGCGGGAGGGCAGTCCTTCTTCGGGGTGGCCCTGCTTAGGGTTTAGCTTATTTCGACGACCACCGGTGCATGGTCGCTGGGCCGTTCGTTCTTCCGCGGGGCCTTGTCGATCACACACGAGGTCACCAGCGGCGTCAGGGCCTTGCTGGCCAGAATGTGGTCGATGCGCATGCCGCGGTTGCGCCGGAAGCCCGCGTCGCGGTAGTCCCACCAGCTGTAGCTTTTGGGCGGCTGGGCAAACAGGCGGAAGCTGTCCGTCAGGCCCAGCGCAATCAAGGCGTTGAGGTGGTAGCGCTCTTCGTCGGTGCAATGGATCTGGTCGCGCATGCCCTCCGGGTCCCACACATCCAGGTCATCAAAGGTGATGTTGTAGTCACCCATCAGCAGCAAACGCGGGTGCGCCGCCAACTCATCCTTGAGCCAGCTACGCAGGCCCTTGAGCCACTCCATCTTGTATTCAAATTTGTCGCTGCCCGGCTCCTGCCCGTTGGGGAAATAGGCACCTACCACGCGCACGCCCTGCGCGCCTTCGCCCACCGTGCCGGTGATCACACGCGCCATGTCGTCCTCAAAGCCGGGGATGTTTTTCACCACATCGGTGGCCGGTGTGCGCGAGAGCAATGCCACGCCGTTGTAGGTCTTCTGGCCGAAGCATTGCGACTGGTAACCGGCTTGCGCAAAGGCGTCGAAGGGGAACTTGTCGTCCGTCATCTTCAACTCTTGCAGCACCAGCACGTCCACCGGATTGGCGGCCAGCCAGTCCAGCACTTGGGATAAGCGCACGCTTAAAGAGTTCACGTTCCAGGTAGCGTATTGCATGGCGAAGGGGTCCGTTTTGAGAGGCAGCGCACGGCTTGCGCTGCGGCACTATAGTGCATGCATTGTGCCCACAAGTCCGAGGTGTTGACGATGCTGTACCCCGCCGTTCCCAGACGCTTTTTCGCCGTACTGGCCGCGCTGCCGCTGCACCGTTGGCTTGGGGCGCTGGCCCTGTGCGCCGGCCTGGGCGCGCAAGCCGCCGGGCCGGTGCATATTTCGCTGATTGCCATCAACGACTTCCACGGCAACATCCAGCCGCCGGCCGGCTCGGTGCTGGTGCCGGATGCGGCCAGCCCCTTTGGCGCACGGGTAGCTGCCGGGGGCGCGGCCTATTTGTCCGCGCTGGTGCAGGACCTCAAAAGCCGCAACCCCGGGCAGTCACTGGTGGTGGGGGCCGGCGACCTGGTGGGCGCCACGCCGCTGGCCTCGGGTCTGTTCCACGACGAGCCGACGATCGAAGTACTCAACCAGATCGGGCTGGATGTTTCCAGTGTGGGCAACCACGAGTTTGACAAGGGCCGCACCGAACTGCTGCGGCTGCAACACGGCGGCTGCTACCCCAGGCCGACGGACGGTTCGGTGGGCGTGGTCGGCGTGGACACCTGCATGAATGCCGGTACCTTTGCCGGTGCCCGCTTCCAGTACCTGGCTGCCAATGTGCTGGACACGCGCAGCGGCAACACGCTGTTTCCGGCCACCGCGCTGCGCGAGGTGGCCGGTGTGAAGATCGGCTTCATCGGCCTGACCCTGCGCGCCACGCCTGCCGTGGTCACGCCGGCCGGTGTCGAGGGCCTGCAGTTTCTCAGCGAGGTGGCCACCGTCAACCGGCTGGCGCCGCAACTCAAGGCCCAGGGCGCCGCGGCCGTGGTGGTGCTGATCCACCAGGGTGGGCAGACCAGCGCCCGCACCGTGCAGGACAAGACCTGTCCCGATTTCAGTGGCCCCATCCTGGCCCTGGCCGACCAGTTTTCCAGTGCCGTGGACGTGGTGGTCAGCGGCCACACGCACCAGGAATATGTCTGCCTGCGCCCGGACGGCAAGCTGCTGACGCAGACCGGCTTTTATGGTCGGCTGGTGACGCTGATTGACCTGCAGATTGATCCGCAAGCCCGCAAGGTGCTGGCCAAGGATGCCAACAACTTCGTGGTGCTCAACGGTGGCCCGGTAAAAGATGCCAACGGCAACCCGCTGCCACTGCCACAGGGCCTGCACGCGCTGCAACCCGACCCGGCGGTGGAGCAAATCGTGCGGCGCTACGGTGATCTGACGGCGCCCTTGTCCGAGATGGAAGTGGGGCGGTTGGCGGCGCCGCTGGAGCGGCGCACCAATGCGGCCGGTGAAAGCACCCTGGGCGCGATGATTGCCGATGCCTTTCTGGCCGGCACCTCCGACACCAGCTACGGCGACCGGCCGGCGCAGATTGCCTTCACCAATCCGGGCGGCCTGCGCAGCGATCTGAGCACCAGCCTGGCCGTGACCTTCGGCCAGCTCTTTAATGTGCTGCCCTTCAACAACAGCCTGGTCACCATGGACCTGACCGGTGCGCAATTGCTGCGCCTGCTGGAGCAGCAGTGGGAACGGCCCCAACCCGCCGGCGGGCGCATCCTGCCGGTGTCGAATGGATTCAGCTATACCTGGGACGCCAGCCAGCCCGAGGGTGCGGCACCCGGCACCGGCCACCGCGTGGTGCCGGGCTCCATGCGCTTGCACGGCGAGCCGGTTGCCATGGAGCGCAGCTACCGTGTGACGGTGAACAGCTTCATGGCTTCGGGAGGGGATGCCCTGAGCGTCTTCAAACAGGGAACGAATGTGCAGGAAGGCGAAAACGACCTGGTGGTGGCCAAGCTGTATTTGCGCCTGAAAGGCATTCTGCAGCCGCCGCAGCTGGGACGCATACAGCGGCTGAATTAGCGCAAATTTTTACAGGTGCAGTGCGGCAAAACCGCCGACCACCACGCCGAGCCCGCCGGCACCAAACATGGCGTATTCCAGCCACTTCTTTTTGGTCAAGAGGGCGATGGCGGCCAGCGCAATGGCCACCTGCAGCACGGTGGTGGCCTGGGCCCAGCGGTGGTGATGGTGCATTTGCTCATCGCTCTGGTGGTCCCACTCGCTGGCTTCGCCTTCCAGCTTTTCGGCCACCAGTTTGATCTCACCCTTTTCCTTTTCGTAGCGCTCCACCTTGGCCTGGTAAGTCACTTGCTTGGCTTCGGGGGCCAGATCGCGCGCCAGTTCGGCCAGCGCCTGCTTGGTGCTTTTGGCCTGGTAGAAGTTCCACTGGTTGGAAGCCTCGGTCTTCTTGATTGCGGCGTTGTTCTTGTACAGCCCGGCATTGGCCTGGGTGGCGCCGCCCATGTAGGCAAACAGGGCGCCCACGGTAGCGATGATGGCGGTGAACATCGCGATCTGGTTGATCATGCCGCCGCTGCCATGCGCGCCGTGGCCACCCTGCTGGGCGTGCTCGATTTCGTGGTCATGCGGGCCGTGTACGTGAAATCCATCTTCAGACATCTATCAAACTCCTGTTCGGGTCAAGGTAATAAAACGGTAGTGCAGCCCGTTGGCTGCCTGGTGTTCTTCGCGGGCAGTTTCCTCCCACGCGGTGCCAAAGGTGGGGGCAAAGGCGTCGCCCTCAAGCACAGTATCCAGCTCGGTTATGACAGCTGTGTGTGCCAGTGGTTCGGCCAATGCATACAGCTGCGCGCCGCCTATGACCCAGACGTTGGCCGCGTCGCCGCACAGGGCCATGGCGCTTTCCAGCGAATCGGCGCGCAGGGCGCCAGCGTCCTGCCAATCCGGTTGGCGGGTCACCACCACATTGGCCCGTCCGGGCAGCGGGCGAAACCTGGGCGGCAACGAATCCCAGGTCTTGCGTCCCATGATCACCGGGCAGCCCAGTGTGCTGCGCTTGAAGTGCGCCAGGTCTTCCGGCAGATGCCAGGGCAGGCCACCGTCCTTGCCGATCACGCCGTTGCGGCTGCGCGCAAAAATCAGATGCAGTTGCATACCGTGCCTCAGACAGCCACCGGTGCCTTGATGGCGGGGTGGCACTGGTAGTCCAGTACCGCAAAGTCTTCCAGCTGGTAATCGAAGATCGATTCCGGTTTGCGCTGGATCTGCAATGTCGGGTAGGGGTAGGGCGCGCGGCTCAGCTGCTCTTCCACTTGGCTGTGGTGGTTGCTGTAGATGTGGCAGTCGCCGCCGGTCCAGATGAAGTCGCCCAGCTCCAGATCGCACTGCTGCGCCAGCATGTGCGTCAGGAGCGCATAGCTGGCAATGTTGAAGGGCACGCCCAGAAAAATGTCGGCGCTGCGCTGATACAGCTGGCAGCTCAAACGGCCCCGTCCGCCGGGCTCGGTGGCCGGGGCCACGTAGAACTGGAAGAAGGCGTGGCAAGGCATCAGCGCCATCTTGGACAGGTCGGCCACGTTCCAGGCGCTGACGATCATGCGGCGCGAATCAGGGTTGGTTTTGAGCGTGTTCACCAGCTCGGTGATCTGGTCGATATGGCCGCCGTCCGGCGTGGGCCAGCTGCGCCACTGCACGCCATAGACCGGGCCCAGGTCGCCATCGGGTTTGGCCCATTCGTCCCAGATGCTCACACCGCGTTCTTTCAGCCAGTTGTTGCTGCTCGATCCCGTGAGGAACCACAGCAATTCCTGGATGATGGAGCGCAGGTGCACCTTCTTGGTGGTGATGAGCGGGAAGCCTTCATTCAGGTCAAAGCGCATCTGGTAACCAAAGGCGCTGCGCGTACCGGTGCCGGTACGGTCGGCCTTGTTGACGCCGGTGGTGTACACATGGCGCATGAAGTCTTCGTACTGGGAGCGCACGGGGCGCGGTGCTTGCGGGCTGGTCATGGCAAGTTTTGGCAGGGTGAAAAGGGCTCTATTGTCGTCGCAGCCGCCGGGGTAAGGGCGGCAAAGCAATCTGCTCCGTGTCCCCCGCCCTGCGGGCTCCTCCTTTACCTGCGCAGATCGCTCTGCCGCCCATACCCCTCAGAGCTTGAGCACGCGCCCGGGGTTCATTAAGTTGTGCGGGTCCAGCGCTTTTTTGATGGAGCACATCAGGCCCAGGGCGATCGGTGATTTGTGCTCGACCAGCTTTTCGCGCTTGAGGCTGCCAATGCCGTGCTCGGCCGAGATGGAGCC
>CANBTQ010000057.1 GCA_947372425.1 Comamonadaceae bacterium
ATTCAGATCGCACCCAATACGGCCGTTGGTGCCAAGCCGGGCGAGAACCTGATCACCAAGGCGGGTGTGACTCTGGGCACGTATTTGAACGGCCTGATCAACTACGCGGACGGCACCAGCGAATCGTTCAACTGATTCGTGTAATGCGCTAACACTTCTGTGTAAGCTTCAACCGGCGGTTTTTACCGCCGGTTTTTTTATTTGGGAGCCCCATGAAATTTTCGATTCGCAGCGCGCTGGCGGCCTGGCTGTGCCAGGCTGCCCTGGCAGCGCCGGGCATGGCCCATGCGGACGGCCTGCTGGTGGTGGACAACCCGGCCCGCATCGGCGATGCGACCGGCGCCTATGCCGTGGTCGAAGGCTTTCAGGGCAGTGATGCCGTGGCCATCCGGCAGTTTCTGAGCGACTGGCAAGGCGCCTACACGCCGGTTGCCGGCAACAACGTTGGCATCATGGCCGCGCGCTCCGAAGCCGGGATGCAATGGAACGGCTTTCGCCTGGGCGCCCTCTACCGTGCGCAGGCCCTGGTGCAAACCAACCGCGACACCACCGATCTGGTGCGCCAGTACAACACCAACAGCGGCTACGACAGCGGGCGCAGCTACAACATGGATTACCGGCTGAGCGGCTTTGCCGCACGCGGTCTGCGTCTGGGCAAGAGCCTGCACTTCGATGCCGGCAGCAACTGGCAATTGCAAGGCGGTCTGGCCGGTGCACTGCTCACCGGCACCCAGCTCAAGATGGAGTCGGCCAGCGGCCAGGCGGTGGCCCTCAATGCGCAAGACTTCAGCGCCGACACCCTGCTCAACTCGCGCAACAGCGCGCTCGACACCAGCGACCCGACCCGGTTCAACCCCTTTGTGCAACCGCAGTCGTTTGGCGGCGAGGGCTATGCCCTGGACGCCGGCCTGGTGTTGCGCCGTCTCGACGGCCTGCAGCTGGAACTGGCTGTGAACGACCTGGCCGGGCAAATGGACTGGAAGGGCGTGCCGCAGCGCGTCACCAACTACAACACCGCCACCAAGGTCTATGACGCGGCAGGCTATGCGCACTTCAACCCCTCGGCCACGGCGCTCAGCAGCTACACCAGCTTCACGCAGGTGCTGGACCCCAAGCTCTGGATGGCGGTGAGTTACCCGGTAGGAAGTTTTACGGCCCAGGCCGGCACCAGCTACAGCGCGGACCTGTGGCTGCCCGAGGTCAACCTGGCCTTTGCGCTGGCGGCCCGCTGGCAGGTCAAGACCGGCTACGACCTGCGCTTTGGCACGCTGCAGCTGGCACTGCAGAACCCCTGGTTTGAGCTGGCGCTGCGCACCGACAACACCGACCTGGCACAGGCCAAGGGTTACGGCCTGCGCCTGGCCGTCACGATCCCGCTTTAGTCTTCGTCCGAGCCCGCATACTTTTCAGCCACCGCATGGCATTCGCGGTGGATGGCCATGAAGGCATCGACGATGTCGGGATCGAAGTGCTTGCCGCGCCCTTCCTGGATGATGGCAATGGACGCCTCGTGTGTGTATGCGGACTTGTAGACGCGGCGGCTGATGAGCGCGTCGTAGACATCGGCCAGGGCCATCAGGCGCGCCGGGATGGGGATGGCATCGCCGGCCAGGCCTTCGGGGTAGCCGCTGCCGTCCCACTTCTCCTGGTGCGAATAGGCAATTTCCTTGGCGCACTGCAAAAAGGGCACCACCTTGCCCAGGCGCCGCTCGGCGCTGGCGATGGCATCGCGGCCCTGGGTGGTGTGGGTCTTCATGATCTCGAACTCTTCCACGCTGAGCTTGCCCGATTTCAGCAGGATGCTGTCGGGTATGCCGACCTTGCCGATGTCGTGCAGCGGGGCCGATTTGTAGAGCAGCTCGATGGTGCCATCGGTCAGGTAGTCGGCAAAGCGCGGGTGGCCTTTGAGGCGCTGCGCCAGCAGGCGCACATAGTGCTGGGTGCGCAGGATGTGGTTGCCGGTTTCGTTGTCGCGTGTCTCGGCCAGCGAGGCCATGGTGAGAATCGTCACATCCTGGATGTCGCGCACCTGTTCGGTACGGCGCTCCACCTCCTGCTCCAGAAACACGTTCTTGTCGCGCAGAAAGTCGGCCGTGGCCTTGGCCAGCAAATGGGTCTTGACGCGCGCCAGCAGGATGGCCGGGCTGATGGGTTTGCTGATGTAGTCCACCGCCCCCAGGCTCAGGCCCATCTGCTCGTCCTGGGCATCGGTGCGGGCGGTCAGAAAAATGATGGGGATGTCGGCGGTGGCGGGCGCGGCCTTCAGTTGGCGGCACACCTCGTAGCCGTCCAAGCCGGGCATGATCACGTCCAGCAAAATCATGTCGGGCCGGCTGCCCGACTGGCAGATGGTCAATGCCCGGGCGCCACTGGCGGCCACCCGCACCTGGTAGTACTCCGACAGCAAGTCGGTCAGCAACTGCAGGTTGGCCGGTGTGTCATCCACCACCAGCAAGGTCGGCCGTACCCCGGCATGGCTAAAAATCACGTCACGCCTCCACTGTCTGTTAGGGCGGCCATCGCCTGTTGCAGGATGCGATGCGCCGCGTCGAGTTCAAAGGCCAGTGCGGCTGCCTTGAGTGCCTCAAAGTGCTGCGGCAGGGCCGATGCCAAGACTGCATCATGCTCCTTGATCAAGGCCAGTGCGGCGGGATCATCCTGCTCCAGCAAGGCGGCCAGGCGTTCCAGGAGTTCGGCCTCGGCCGCCGCGTCGCGTTGCAGCGTGGCGCCCCGCACCGGAGCAGCCGGTTCCTCGGGCGGCAAGGCACGGTGGATGGCCTGCACATGGGCTTCCAGCGTGAGCCGCAGGCTGTAGGCCAGGTTGCGCACCGCCTTGGGATAGGGCAAGGGCGGTCGCTCGCGCAAGGCTGTCTCGAGTTCCGCGGCAAAGCTGCTCAGTTCCCCGGCGCCGATCTGGCCGGCCACGCCGTTCAGCGTGTGTGCCAGCCGCTCGGCCAGCGCGCTGTCGCCCTGCTCCAGAGCCTCCACAATGCGCTGCCCGGTATGCCCCTGGTCCACGGTAAAGGTGCGCAGCATGGCGCTGTAGCGGTCCATGCGCCCCAGCGTGCCGTGCAGGCCCATGCGCACATCAATGCCGGCAATTTCCAGCCCCGGTTCGTCGCCCGGCGGGAGCATGGGGGCAGTTGCTTTCAGCGCCGGCCGGGCCGGGCTGCTGTCAACCAGCCCGGTAGCACCGGCCTGGTTCACCCAGCGCAGCAGGGTGCCGTACAGCTGTTCGGGATCAATCGGTTTGGAGATGAAGTCCACCATGCCGGCATCCAGGCAGCGTTGCCGGTCCACCGGCAAGGCGTTGGCCGTCATGGCCAGAATCGGCGTGCCGTCCCAGCCGGGCAGTTGCAGCAGCGCGCGCGTGGCACCCAGCCCGTCCAGCACCGGCATCTGCATGTCCATCAGGATGGCATCGAAGCTGCCCTGGCCCAGGGCCTGCTGCGCCATCTCCACGGCAATCTGGCCGTTGGCTGCAATCTGCACCTGCACGCCCTCGGCGGTCAGCAGATCGGTGGCAACCTGCTGGTTGATCACGTTGTCTTCCACCAGCAAAATGCGGGCGCCACGCAGGGCCTCAGGGCCCTGCAGTGCCGCGCTGCGCCAGGGGGGCACCTTCCCCGCCATGGCAGCGGGCTCCGTGCCCAGCAGGCGCATGACCGAATCAAACAGCGCCGACGCATTGCAGGGCTTGCTCAGCACCTCGCGGATGCCCACGGCCTCGGCCAGCGCAACGATGTTGCCGTGGATATGGGTGGTGACCATGGCCAAGCGGGGCGGTTTGAGCAAGGACATGGCCTGCAACTGGGCGGCCACCTGTATGCCGTCCATGCCGGGCATATGCCAGTCCAGCAGTACCAGATCAAACGGCTCACCCAACTGGTCGGCCTGCTCCACCGCTTGCAGCGCGGCAGTGCCAGAGTCGGCATCCCCCACCTCCACACCCATGCGCTCCAGCAGCGCATGCAGCACGATACGTGCGTTCTGGTTGTCGTCCACCACCAGCACGCGGCGCCCGCGCAATGGCATGCCCGGGTCGAGCGACCGGTTGCCAGGCGCAGCCAGGCCCATGCGCACCGTAAAGCAGAAGGTGGAGCCCTGGCCCAGCGTGCTGCGCACACTCACGTTGCCACCCATCAGGTCCACCAGCTGTTTGGAAATGGCCAGGCCCAGGCCGGTGCCACCGTACTTGCGCGTGGTCGATGTATCGGCCTGCTGGAAGCTCTGAAACAGGCGGCCCATCTGCTCTTCGCTCAGACCGATGCCGGTGTCGGTGACCGAGAACTCCAGCAGCACGTCCTGCGCGGTCTGGTGCGTGCAGCGCACCACCACATCCACTTCGCCCTGCTCGGTGAACTTGACGGCATTGCCCACCAGGTTGATCAGCACCTGGCGCACGCGCAGCGCATCGCCATGCAATTGGGTCGGCACGTCCTTGGCCACATCAAACACCAGCTCCAGCTGCTTTTGCGCAGCCTTCTCCGAAATCAGCACCGCCACACCGCCCAGCAGTTCGTCCAGGTCGAAGTCGTTGCGGTCCACCTGCAGCATGCCGGCCTCGATCTTGGAGAAGTCCAGCACGTCGTTGATGATGCCCAGCAGGTGCTGGCCCGACTGCTGGATCTTTTGCAGGTAGTCACGCTGGCGTGGCTGCAGGTCTGTCTCCAGCGTAAGGTAGCTCATGCCGATGATGGCGTTCATGGGGGTGCGGATCTCGTGGCTCATATTGGCCAGAAAGTCGCTCTTGTGCTGCACCGCGATCTTGAGCTCGGCATTCTTCTGCTCGACCTCGGCATACAGCAGTGCGTTCTGCTCGCGCGACTGGTTCAGCCGATCCACCGCAATTTGCAACTGGGTGTTGCGCCGCTCGGACTCGCGCAGCACCTGCAGCTTGGCGGTGGCAAACAGCAGGATATGCACCAGCATGATCACCACCAGACCACTCAGGCTGGCGGTGAAGAACAGGCCGCGGTAGGCCAGGTCATAGCGCTCCGGCAGGGCAACGCCGGCCCAGGCCAGGGCACCAAAGGCGGCCACGCACAGCAGGCTGATGGCAAACCAGACAAAGGTGGCACGCCCGGTGCCAAACATCAGGGCGGCAATCAGCGGCACGATGCCGAACCAGGGCATCACCGGCGAATACAGCCCGCCCGAGAAAGCCGAGCAGCCCAGCACGGCAACAAAGCAACTCGCAAACAGTTCCACATACGCAGCCACCACATAGTTGCGCCGGCGCAGGATGTAGAGGTGGTTGCACAGAAAGATCAGGCCATTGGCCGTCATCAGCTGCGCGCCGGGCCCAAAGTCAATCCACCAACTCAAGCAGGCATACAGCGCCGAGAACGCCATGATGGCCCAGTTGAATTGAATCAACAGGCCAAAGCTGGGCTCTTCGGTGGGGGTATCGGCCATCGACTGCGTTTAGTTCCAGGGCTCACCCTTGGCAAACCGGAAGGCATCCACCTCCTGCAGCACACGCAGAATCAGCGGTGTGTGCAGCTCCCAGATATCGCAGCTTGGGGCGTCGGAATGGCTGGCCGCGAGGATGCCGTTGACGGCCCGGCGTGCTGCCTCGTTGGCACCTTCCATGGTGGCCAGGTCGGTATGGGTGCGCACGTAGTCGCTGGCCAGAAACAGGTTGGCAATGCCGGTGACGGCCTCCGGGCGGATCGCCCAGGTGTTGATCTGGTTCACCAGCAGGGGCTCCAGGTTGATCATCTGGTGGAAGCCGGCCTGGTCTGCGTCCGCCATGTGCGCCTTGACGGCGTTGCTGACGGGCGTCGGGCTGGGGCGCACATCCTCGTCCAGGTAATAGCCCACCAGCATGTCGTCGGTGAGCTGCACAACACCGCCTACATTGAGCTCGGCCTGCAACTGCTTCCAGACCTCTTCGCGGATTTCTTCCTTGCTGCAATCGATGGCGGCCTTGTTGTTGAAATCGCCGGGGGCCACCCAGTTGGAAATGTCCACCGACAGAATGGACACCACCGTGCCATTGCCGCGGCGCGACAGGTCGTAATCGGGCCAGAACTGGACTTGCGACACGCTGGTGAGCGCCCAGTTGCTGTCGGTGTACATGGTGTGGCCGCGGTTCAGATCGAGCCGGCGGTTCAGGTAAAACTGGATGCCGTTCATCCACTCCACATTGGGTGCCAGCGTGATGATGTTCTTCAGGCCGGCGTCGATTTTCAGCATGTCCTCGTTGATCAGGTTGGCCGCGCGCTCGATCGGCGTGGCCAGCACATACCAGTCGTCTGCTCCACCGGCGCTGGCACTGCGGCCGTCCTGCTGGTATTGGATGCCGGAGATCTTGCCGCCTTGCGTGCGCAGCGCCGTTACCTCCACACCCCGGTGGTAGACCACACCGTGGGCCTGCAGATGGGCCAGCCAGGGGCCCAGCCAGGCGTCATTGGTGGGGGCGTTGAAGACACGGTCGGTGTCATGCGCCACCGGATCCATCATCAGGTAGAGCAACTGCAGCAGGATGGTGCCGCAGGTGCGGGTGCTGCCGGTCTGCGCCTTGCAGGCCACCAGGCTGCGCGTCAGGCCACCTGAGAGCAGGCGCTGGTAGGCGCTGCTCATGCGGTCCGACTCGGTGAAGTCCCACCAGCTGATGGCGTCGTACTCCTGGGTATACCGGTCCTTGCAGCTGGTCATCAGCTGCCAGATCTTGCCGGCAAAGAATTCGATTTCCTTGTCGCTGAGTTCCGAGGCGACGGTCTGGAAGCTGCGAAAAATTTCCTTCACGCCTTCGATGGAAGTCGGAAAGTTCACCGGCATCACCATGGGCTGGGCGCCGGCCTGGGTCATCATCATGTTTTCGGTGCTGACCAGGTTGTCAAAAGCCGACTTGCCCGGCCCCACCGGGATGCGCTTCATGGTGTCGGTGACGTGCTTGTAAAAGCCGGGAAAGAAGCGAAAACCGTGTTCGCCAGGCAGGAACAAGGCCGGGTCCAACTGGTTGGTGCCCGGGGCATCGACGCTGCGGGCCTTGCCGCCCACATAGCTTGGGTTGCGTTCAAAGATCTCGACCTGAAATCCGCGCTCCACCAGCTCGTGCGCGGCGCTCATGCCTGCCACGCCGCCACCGATCACGATCACCTTGGACATCTGTCGCTCTCCCTTGCTACGCAAATTTATGTTGGCCCTTGGCGGGCTGAGTCGGGGCCATTTGGGCCCCACTCAATTTCAGCACTATTTATCAATTCGGTAGCGAAGGGTTTTCACTATTTCGCCCGAATGCGTCTTTTTGGCGACAGTCGGGCCTCCGGCCTGCACAGGGCGCCCCGTGCGCCCCGGGGCCATTACAGTTTGGCGCTCACCCAGGCCATCACCGTGTCCAGCGCATCGCCCAGCTTGGCAGGCTCGGTGCCACCGGCCATGGCCATGTCGGGCTTGCCGCCGCCCTTGCCGCCCACTTGCGCGGCCACAAAGTTGGCCAGCTCACCGGCCTTGACCTTGGCCGTGGTATCGGCCGTGACACCGGCAGCGATCTGCACCTTGTCGCCGTCCACGGCGGCCAGCAGGATCACGGCGGTCTTGAGCTTGTCCTTGAGCTTGTCCATGGTGTCGCGCAGGGTCTTGGTGTCGGCGCCGGGCAGACGCGCCACCAGCACCTTCACACCGTTGACCAGCAGCGCGCTGTTGGCCAACTCATCGCCCTTGACCGAGGCCAGCTTGCCCTTGGCAGCGGTCAGCTCTTTTTCCAGATCGCGCACCAGAGCCATCAGCGACGCAACACGGCTGGGCACCTCGTTGTTGGTCACGCGCAGCGTGCCGGCCACACCGCCCAACAGGGCTTCCATGCCCTGCACATAGTCCAGCGCCACCAGACCGGTCACAGCCTCGACACGGCGCACGCCCGCGGCCACGCCGCCCTCCGACGTGATGCTGAAGAAGCCGATGTCGCCGGTGGCCTTGACGTGGGTGCCGCCGCAGAGTTCGGTGGTGCTGCCGATGTCGAGCACGCGCACGATCTCGCCGTACTTCTCGCCGAACAGCATCATGGCGCCGGTTTGCTTGGCGTCTTCAATGCCCATCAGGCGGGCCTGGGTGGGCGCGTTGGCAATGATTTCGGCGTTGACCAGCTTCTCGATCTCGCGGATCTGCGCATCGGTGACGGGTGCGTTGTGGGTGAAGTCGAAGCGGGTTTTTTCGGCATCCACCAGGCTGCCCTTTTGCTGCACATGGTCGCCCAGCACCAGTCGCAAGGCCTTGTGCATCAGGTGGGTGACCGAGTGGTTGCGCATGCTGGCGGCGCGCACGGCGGTGTTGACCTGGGCCTCCACCTGGTCGCCCACGGCCAGCGTGCCTTCGCTCAAGGATCCGTGGTGGCCGAACACGTCGGCCTTGATCTTCAGGGTGTCTTCCACCGCAAAGCGGGCCGAGCCACTGGTGAGCACGCCTTCGTCGCCCACCTGGCCACCGCTCTCGGCGTAGAAGGGGGTGGTGTCCAGCACCACGATGCCGGTCTGGCCAGCCTTCAGTTCGGCCACCGGAGTGCCTTCCAGGTACAGGGCCAGCACCTTGGCACTGGCCTTGAGCGCTTCGTAGCCCACAAACGTGTTGCCGGCACCGGTGTAATCCAGCGCCTTGTCCATCTTGAACTTGCCGGCGGCACGGCCCTTGGCCTTTTGCGCCTCCATGGCCGCGGCAAAGCCGGCGGCATCCACTTCCACACCGGCTTCGCGGCAGACGTCGGCCGACAGGTCGAGCGGGAAGCCGTAGGTGTCGTGCAGCTTGAAGGCCACATCACCGGGCAACACTTTCGCGCCGTCCTTCAGCGCCTCTTCCAGAATTTCCATGCCGGTGGCCAGGGTCTCGAAGAAGCGCTCTTCTTCGACCTTCAGCACCTCGGTAATGCGCTTCTCGTCGGCGCGCAGCTTGGGATAGGCCTCGCCCATCAGCAGCACCAGATCGGCCACCAGTTTGTGGAAGAACGGTGTCTTCTTGCCCAGCTTGTAGCCGTGGCGGATGGCGCGGCGCACGATGCGGCGCTGCACATAGCCGCGGCCTTCGTTGCTGGGGATGACGCCGTCGCTCACCAAAAATGCGGTGGCGCGGATGTGGTCGGCGATCACGCGCAAGGATTTGTTGGACAGGTCGGTCTCGCCGGTCTCGCGCGAAGCGGCCTTGATCAGCGCGTCAAACAGGTCGATCTCGTAGTTGCTGTGCACATGCTGCAGGATGGCGGCCAGGCGCTCCAGGCCCATGCCGGTGTCCACGCAGGGCGCCGGCAGCGGTGTCACGGCACCGGTCTCGTCCATGTTGAACTGCATGAACACGTTGTTCCAGATTTCGATGAAGCGGTCGCCATCTTCGTCGGGAGAACCGGGAGGGCCGCCGGGGATGTGGTCGCCGTGGTCGTAAAAGATCTCGCTGCAGGGGCCGCAGGGGCCGGTGTCGGCCATCATCCAGAAGTTGTCGCTCTTGTAGCGTCCGCCCTTGTTGTCGCCAATGCGGATCACGCGCTCGGGCGGCAGGCCAATCTCTTTGGTCCAGATGTCAAAGGCTTCGTCGTCTTCCTCGTACACCGTGGCCAGCAGGCGTTCCTTGGGCAGCTTGTAGACCTCGGTCAGCAGTTCCCAGGCCCACTTGAGCGATTCGCGCTTGAAGTAGTCGCCAAAGCTCCAGTTGCCCAGCATCTCGAAGAAGGTGTGGTGGCGCGCGGTGTAGCCCACGTTTTCCAGGTCGTTGTGCTTGCCGCCGGCACGCAGGCAGGCCTGTACGGATGCGGCGCGCACATACGAGCGCTTGTCGGTGCCCAGGAACACGTCCTTGAACTGCACCATGCCGGAGTTGGTAAACATCAGCGTCGGGTCGTTGCCGGGCACCAGCGGGCTGCTGGCCACCACGGTGTGGCCCTTGGAGGCAAAGAAGTCGAGGAAGGTCTTGCGGATGTCGGCAACGCTCATTACGGGCTGTGTCATGTCTTGGCTTTTTCGTGCAGGGTCTACGGGCGCCAGCGGCGGTCAGACCCCGATTATCGTTTAGACGCAATTTGGCTCGCGCAGCTTTGTGCACTCCAACCGCGCTGGCTGACTCAGGACGGTGCGGCGCTCAGCGCAGCGGCATACAGGAGTAGCCCCGCGAGGGGCGGGGGACAGCCGCGGAGGGCGGCCTGAGTCCAGAAATACCTTGGCTCCCGCGTGCCTGAGTCACACCTCAGCCCGCGTCCTTCAGCTCCACCAGAAAGCGCTGCACCGCCTCATCCTGCGCCCAGGCCACATTGAAGCGCAGCCAGGGGCTGGGCTCCAGGTCGACCGAAAACAAATGGCCGGGCCCAAGCAGAATGTCCTGCTCGGCCGCCTTGTAGGCCAGCTCGGCGGCGTTTTGCACCAGCGGATGGCGCGCCCACAGAAACATGCCGGCCTTGGGCTCGCAAAACAGCTCGAATCCGGCTGCCAGCAGCTGCGTGGCCAGCAACTGCTGGGCCCGGGCCAGCCGGTCTTTCAGGGTCTTGATGTGTTTGCGCCAGCGCCCGTCAATCAGCGCGCCATAGGCCAGGCGCTCGGTGAACTCGGAACTGGTCAGGCCCGACAGCATCTTGAGGCGCGCCAGTTCGTCCAGCAACACGCTGCCCGCGGCCAGAAAGCCGACGCGGATATTGGGCGAGATGGTTTTGGAAAAACTGCCGATGTAAATCACCCGCTTGAGCTGGTCCAGGCTGGCCAGCGACGGATGGGCCTGCGGGTCCAGGTCGGCGTAAATATCGTTTTCCACCACCACGAAGTCGTACTTCTCGGCCAGCTGCAGCACCCGGTGCAGCTGCGCCAGCGAGGCAGTCGACCCGGTCGGGCTTTGCAGGCGCGGCTGGGTGAAGAAGACCTTGGGGCGGTGGGCAATGATGCGTTCTTCCAGCACATCCAGGTCGTAGCCATTCGGTGTACGCGGCGCGCCTATCAGCTTGGCGCCCAGAAAGCGCAACGAGAACAGCAGGTTGGCATAACCCGGCTCGTCCACCAGCACGGTGTCCCCCGGGCGCACCAGATTGCGCGCAGCCAGGTCCATGGCCTGGCTGGAGCCCTGGGTCAGCAGCACCTGGTCGGCGCTGAGCACGATTTCGCGCGCGGCCAGGTTGTCGCGCACCAACTGCCGCAGTGGCAAATAACCTTTGGGCTCGCCGTAGCCGCCCATGTCCACATCGGCGGCCAGCAAGGCGCGCTGGCTGCGTTTGATGCCTTCACCAAACAGCCAGTCGCCCGGCAGCCAGCCGCAGCCGGGCTTGTTGTGCAGCTTGCGGTTCTCGAAGATGCGCGACAGGTACCACATCGAGTCAAAGCTGTACTGGGCCCCCGCATCCACCGCAATGGTGCCTGGCGCACCACGGCTGCGCACAAAAAAACCGGAATGCGCCTGCGACTGCAGATAGCCCAGGGCCACCAGCCGGTCATACGCATCCACCACCGTGTAGACGCTCACACCATTGGCGTGGGCGAACTGCCGTATGGAGGGCGCCTTGGCCCCGGCACGCAGCGAACCATCCTCCACCATCAGGCGAAAACCGCCCACGATTTGGGTCACCAAAGGGGTGCTGGATTTGGGGTCAATAACGAACATGGAGGGGTAAGGAATGCAAGAAGAATGCCGGGGTTATCAGGGTTGGACTGTACTGGCCTGGCGGCCTGCACAGTGCATCCGAATCAGGGTGTCATCTGTATATGTTAGCCCTTTAAACACGGCCCTAAAGTCGCGCCTTCACCGCAGACCGGCCCCGGACTGCAGCACCGAATAGCCACCAGGAGTTTTCAGCATGCAACGCGACGCAAATTTCACCAACGCAGCCCTGTTCGCCCGCCGTGAGGCCGCCATCCCGCGCGGCGTGGGACACAGCCACCCGGTGTTCATCGCCCGGGGCCTGAACGCGGAGGTCTGGGACGTGGAAGGCAAGCGCTACATCGACTTCGCCGGCGGCATTGCCGTACTCAACACCGGCCACTGCAACCCCGCCATCATTGCCGCCGTCAAAGCCCAGCTCGACCAATACACCCACACCTGCTTCCAGGTGCTGGCCTATGAGCCCTATGTGGAGCTGGCCGAGCGCATCAACGCCAAGGTGCCCGGCGACTTTGCCAAGAAGACCCTGTTTCTGACCACCGGCTCCGAAGCCCTGGAAAACGCCATCAAGATTGCCCGCGCCCACACCGGCCGCTCCGGCGTGATCTGCTTTGGTGGCGGCTACCACGGCCGCACGCTGCTGACCCTGGCCATGACCGGCAAGGTGGCACCGTACAAGACCGGCTTTGGCCCCTTCCCGGCTGAAATCTTCCACGCCGTGTTCCCCAACGCACTGCATGGCGTGACGGTGGATGACTCGATCGCCTCCATCGAAGCCATCTTCAAGAACGACATTGAAGCCAAGCGCGTGGCCGCCATCGTGATCGAGCCGGTGCAAGGCGAAGGCGGCTTCCATGTCGCCCCCAAAGAACTGCTGCAGCGCCTGCGCGCCCTGTGCGATGCCCACGGCATTCTGCTGGTCTGCGACGAAGT
>CANBTQ010000058.1 GCA_947372425.1 Comamonadaceae bacterium
CGACCTGGCCAACAACAAGACGGTCTGGGAAGATGTCTCTGGCGGCCTGGACATCCTGAACGTGGGCAAGTTCCAGATGGCCAGTCGCGCCTATTGCGGCCGCTTCAACTTCAACGGTGGCGACCAGCAGAAAAAGGTCGGCATGCTGTCCGGCGGTGAGCGCGGGCGTCTGCACCTGGCCAAGACATTGATTGCTGGCGGCAATGTGCTGATGCTCGATGAACCGTCCAACGACTTGGACGTGGAAACCCTGCGCGCCCTGGAAGACGCGCTGCTGGAATTTGCCGGCACCATCATGGTCATCAGCCACGACCGCTGGTTCCTGGACCGCATTGCCACCCACATCCTGGCCTGCGAGGGCGACAGCCAGTGGACCTTCTACGACGGCAACTACCAGGAATACGAAGCCGACAAGAAGAAGCGCCTGGGCGAAGAGGGTGCCAAGCCCAAACGCATGCGTTACAAGGCATTGAAATAAAACCGGGTTTGCCCACCATGAAGCCTGCTCCTGCTGACACCGCGCCAAAGCCCTCTGCCCGTAACCAGGCCCTGTACCGGACCCTGGTGCAGGAGGCTGCTGCGGGGGGCACGGCATTGATGGGCAAGTTGGTGGCCGCTGCACGTCTGGCATTGCAGACCCAGGAGGCAGCCTTGCGCGATCTGCGCGAGCGCGATGTGTTGTCGGAGTCCGCCACCCAGTTGCGCCGGCATGAACCGCTGTTGTGCAGTCGCTACCCCGAAGCCCTGATGCAGGCCTTTACCAACCCGGATGGTGGAAAGGCTGCGCCCAAGTTGTCCTTTACCGAGGTGCAGTTCGACCAGCTCGAACTGATGGACGAAGCCCAGGTGCTGAGCAGCGTCACACTGGCCCGCATCCAGCAGGTGGCGATGCAGGTGGCCGAGGCCAGCCTGGCCGAACTCAATACCCTGATGAGCAGCCTGCAGGGCCTGAGCGCGGTGCGTGCCGATGCCAATCCGCTGCGCCCCGAGGCCTATGTCAACGCGCTCAAGGAAGTGGTGGCGCAGACCGGCGTGAACCAGACGACGCAGCTGCTGTGGTTCAACGCCATGTGCGCGACCATGGGGCAGGAACTGCGGGCCCACTACACCCAGCTGTGCGCTCGCATGCGCAAGGACGGCATTGTGGCCGTGGCCTATGCCCCGCCGTCGATGTCGTCGGTCGGGGGCTCCGCCTCCAGTGCCGGCGCGGCGGGCGGCAAGGCAGCCGCGGCAGCCGCGGACACGGATGCGGCGGCTGCTGTGGCGGCGCCGGGCGGTGCGGCAGGTGCTGCGGCTGCGCAGCCGGGAGGCCTATGGGTGCATGGCCGGGACGAGGCCTTGCTGACCCTGGACAAGCTGCGCAAGCTGTTGTCGGGTGAATTGCAGGCCGGTCAGAGTGGCAGCCGTGTGGAGCAGTTTGCGGCCCAGTTTGCGGCCCAGTTTGAAGGCGACGCAAGGTCGGGCGAAGAGTCAACGCCTGATTTTGACGGCACCGTGCCTGCCGCACTGGAAGCGCTGACCGAGATGAAGCAGGTTGAGCGGGTGGTGCAAAGCCTGGAACAGCGCCGCGGCAACAGCGCCAGGCCCTCCAGTGCCTCCGCGCATTCGGTGGAAGGGCAGCGCTCGGTATTGCGCGGCGATGTGCGCGACATTGCCCAGGCCCTGAGCCTGGAAGTGGTCACCCTGATGGTGGACAACATGGCGCGCGATCCGCGCCTGCTGGAGCCGGTGCGCCAGGTGATACGCAACCTGGAGCCGGCCCTGTTGCGCCTGGCGCTGGTGGATCCCCGTTTCTTTACCGACAAGCAGCACCCCGCGCGGCGCCTGATTCAGGAACTGACCCATCGCAGCATGGCCTTCGAGTCCAGCTCGGCCCAGGGCTTTGACCAATTTCTCCAGGGTCTGCATGACGCACTGGCGCCCTTGCTCCAGGCACCCATTGAGGGGGCCGAGGTGTTCGAGGCCAAGCTGGCCTCGCTGCAGCAGCTGTGGAGCCGCGGCAACCAGAGCCAGGCCAAAGACCGCGAAGCCGCGGTCGAAATCCTGCAGCACGCCGAGGCACGCAATCTGCTGGCCGAGAAAATTGCGCAGAGCATTGAAACCCACAAGGATTCGGCCAAGGTGCCACCGGTGGTGATTGAATTTTTGTGTGGCCCCTGGGCCCAGGTGGTGGCGCAGGCCCGCATCAAGCAGGGCGCGGGCTCGGCCGCTGCCGAGCGCTATGAGGCCCTGATCCCGGCGCTGTTGTGGAGTGCGCATCCGGACCTGGCCCGCGCCAATCCGTCCAAGCTCACCCGCGTGGTGCCGAGGCTGCTGGCCACCCTGCGTGACGGCCTGGAGACCATCCACTACCCCGGCACCCGCACCAGCGTGTTCCTGGAGGCCCTGATGGCGATCCACCAGACCGTGTTCCGGTCGGTCAGCCCCAAGCCGGGTGCCGAAGTGCTTGTTTCCAGGCCCGCAGACATCCTGGCAGACCGGGTACGGCCGGTTGCGGATGGCAACCCCTGGATGGCGCCGGAAGAAGCGCTGGCCTCGAATTTTGTCGAACTGCAGGACAGCCCGCCCGAGCCAGACCAGGCAGCCGCGCTCGTGCCGGCGGATGCGCCCATCGTGCCCGTTGCCACGGTGGAGGCCGTTGGCGACTTCCCGCTGGGCTCCTGGGTGCAGATGTGGGTCAACGAACAGTGGCTGCGCACCCAGCTGACCTGGGCCAGCCCGCACGGCACCCTGTTTCTGTTTACCAGCGTGTTTGGCACTACGCAGTCCATGACCCGGCGCTCGCGCGACAAGTTGCTGGCCAGCGGCAAGTTGCGGCTGATTTCCGGGCAGGCAGTGGACGAGGGTGCGCTGGACGCGGTGGCGCAGATCGCCATGCGCAACAGCGTGGACAGTGCCGACAGCGCGCTGTAGGCGAAGCGGAACAAATTGCTTTGCATCGGCTTCGGACTTTGTCATGATCAAGTACCCGGCGCGGGCCGGAAGGGACCGATCCAACACTACACAGCAGGGGACACGATTTGCGCGACGGCATGGCTGAAATCCTTTTCTACGCCAGTATTCCCTTAGTCGTCGCTGCTACCTGCGTGGCGATTGCCTGGAGCCTGCGGCACGCGCGGCAGCGCAGCCCGGGGCGGCCGGCCCGGTCGGTGGTGTTCTACCGTGGGCCTTCGCTGGTTGCGCTGGTCTGCGTCACCGTGGCCATGGTGCTGGCGGTGCGCTTTGCCGATTCCACCCGCCAGGCTGCCTTTGACGAAGCCAATTCCCAATTCCTGCGCCAGGCCCAGCAGGTCGAAAGCGATTTGCAGGACCATATGCTGGACCTGAGCCATTTGCTCAGCGGCGTGCGCGGCCTGTTTGCGGCCCACCCCGGGCTGCCGTTGTCGGAGTTCAAGGACTACATCGATTCCAGGGGCTTGCGCACGGAATTCCCGGGATTGCGGGGCGTGGGCTATGTCGAACGGCTGCAGCGCGCCGGGCTGCCGGCGCAAGCGGCACGCCTGCAACGCGAGGCTGGCCCGGGTTTTGACTTGCATACGGCCGGGCAGGCGCCGGACCTGTTTGTCGTGAAGTACCTGCAGCCCTCCGGTGGCAACGAGGGCGCGCTGGGGTATGACCTGGGTTCCGAAGCGCGGCGTAGACTGGCGGCCGAGGCGGCCATGCGCTCGGGCCATTTGGCCCTCACGGGGCGCATCCAGCTGGTGCAGGACCCGCTCGGCCTGCCGGCTTTTTTGTGTCTGCTACCGGTGTACTCCACGGTGCTGCCGCCGCCAACCGAGGCCGAGCGTGTGCGCAGCCTGCGCGGCTGGGTGTATGCACCGGTGGTGTTCGCCGAACTCCTGGCCGCCGGGGATGCTTCAACGCAGGGTGTCAATTACCAGTTGTTTGACTCCCCGGAGCTGACCGCCGAGCACCTGATTTTTGACAGTGAACTGCCGTCCGGCAATGTGGACACAGCGGACAGCCTGACCCGTGCAGAGCGCAGCATTTTCACCCTGGTGCGGCCAGTGCTGCTGGCCGACCAGGTGTTTTATATGCGCACCAATTCGTCGCCTGTGTTTGAGGCCAGCTACCACCCGCGCGATCATCTGCAACTCGCCTCTCTGGGCTCCGGCCTGGGCGTGCTGGCAGCCATGGTGCTGTGGTTGTCCATGGTGGGCCGTACGCGGGCCCTGCGCATAGCGCAAGTACTGACACAGGATCTGGACCGCCTGGCCATGGTGGCACGGCGCACCTTCAATGCGGTGTACTTTACCGACATCGAGTGGCGCATCACCTGGGTGAACGAGGGTTTTACCCGCATGAGCGGTTTCGAGCCGGAGGAAGCGCTGGGCCGGCGCCCCAGCGCGTTGCTGCACAGCCCGCTGGCCGATCCGGACACGCCGCAAACGATTGACCGCCAGGTGGCGGACGGTAACCGGGCGCAGATACGGGTGCTGCAGCGAAACAAGTCGGGTAAGGACTATTGGGTCGATCTGGAGGTGATGCCGATTCGCGACAGCCGGGGCGTGGTCACCGGTTACCTCTCGGTGCAAAGTGACATCACCGAAGAAGTGCAGGCCAAGGCGGCGTTGGTGTTGGAAAAAGAGCGGGCCGAAAACATTCTGTCGGCCACCAATGTAGGTACCTGGGAAGGCAATCTGCTGACCGGCGAGCAACGCTGGAATGCCCGCTGGGCCGCCATGCTGGGTTTCTCCAGCGAAGAGGTCGTGCCCGATATGGACCAGTTCTGGCATCAGCGACTGCATCCGGCCGACCTGGCGCGTCAGAACGCGGCCACGGCCGAATGCATTTGCGGCCTGACCGATGGCTACTCCTGCGACCTGCGGGCGCGGCACAAGGACGGCCGTTGGATGTGGATACTGAGCCGCGCCAAAGTGATGTCACGCACGGCGGACGGGCGGGTGGAGTGGATTGGTGGCATCCACACCGACATTAGCGACATCAAACAGGTGGAACTCAGCCTGCGCGACATGGAGTCCTTTCTGGACCGCGCCGGGCGCATTGCCGGTGTCGGTGCCTGGCAGATTGACCTGCGCAGCCGCGCCGTGGTGTTCAGTGCGCAGACCTGCGCCATCCACGGCCTGGCAGCGGATTTCCAGCCGACCGAAGAAGTGGCGCTCAGCTTTTATCCCGAGGCCGACCGGCAGCGGCTGCAGGCGGCCATGCGCAGGGCCGAGACCGACGGCACGCCCTGGGACCTGGTGGTGCAGTTCCACAATGCCCAGGGCGAGCCCTTGTGGGTGCGCATCTTTGGCGAGGTGGGCTACGACGAGACCGGCCCGAGCCGGCTGGTAGGGGCCTTCCAGGATGTCACCAAAGACCAGTGGGCGCAGCAGGAGGTGGAGCGCACCAGCGCGCTGCTGCGTGGTGCCATTGACACCATCAATGAGGCCTTTGTGTTGTTTGACCCGCAAGACCGGCTGGTCTACTGCAACGACAAATACCGCGGCGTGTACGCCAAGTCGGCCGACCTGATGGTGGAGGGTGCCACCTTTGAGAGCATCATCCGCTGCGGCGCCGAGCGCGGCCAGTACCAGGACGCTGTTGGGCGCGTGGAGGCCTGGGTGCAAGAGCGCCTGGCCGCGCACGCCTCCGGCAACGTGTCTACCGAGCAGCGCCTGAGCGACGGCCGCTGGCTCAAGGTGATTGAGCGCCGCATGCCGGACGGGCATATGGTGGGCTTTCGGGTGGACATTACCGAACTCAAACAGGCCACGGCTGCGGCCGAGAGCATCAGCGCCCGGCGCGGCGAAGAGCAGCGCCGGCTGCAGAGCATCCTGGAGGGCACCAACGTGGGTACCTGGGAGTGGAACGCGCAGACCGGCCACAGCCTGTACAACGAGCAGTACGTGGGCATGCTGGGCTACACGCTGGCGGAGTTGGAGCCGATTGGCTATGAAACCTGGGTCCGTCTGGTGCATCCGGATGACCTGGTGTCCTCGGCACTGATGATGCAGGAGCACCTGCGCGGTGCCCGTCCGGCCTACGAGACCGAAGTGCGCATGCAGCACAAGGACGGCCATTGGATCTGGGTATTGGCGCGTGGCAAGCTGGCGCAACGCCTGGATGACGGCCGGCCTCTGTGGGTGTACGGCACGCACATGGACATCACCGAGCGCAAGCTGGCCGAGCAGAAGCTGGCGCTGACCAGCGCCACCCTGCAGAACGTGCTCGATTCCGCCACGGCGGTGGGCATTCTGACCATGGATCTGGACGGCAGCATCCAGATTTTCAACCGGGGTGCCGAAAACCTGCTGGGTTACCGCGCGGAAGAAATGCTGGGTCAGGCAAGTGCCAGCCTGTTCTTTGACCAGACCGAACTCAGTGCGCTGCGCGAAACCCTGAGCCTGGTGTGGGGCACTGAGCCGACCTGGCCGCAGACGGTGGCCCATGTGGTGACGATCCGGGAGCAGCAGGAGTGGACCCTGTTGCGCAAAGACGGCACGCGCTTCAAGGCCAGCCTGATCTTTTCGCCCCTGCTCGACGCAGAGAACGCACTGGTGGGCAATCTCGGCGTGGTGTATGACATCTCCCGGCAGAAGGACTACGAATCCAGTCTGCGCGAGGCCATGCACCTGGCCGAGCAGTCCAGTGTGGCCAAGAGCCAATTCCTGGCCAATATGAGCCACGAAATCCGCACGCCCATGAACGCCATCCTGGGCATGCTGCAGCTCATGCGCAACACGCAATTGAATGCCAACCAGCGTGACTACACCGACAAGGCCGCCGGCGCCGCGCGCTCCCTGCTGGGCCTGTTGAACGACATCCTGGATTTCTCCAAGGTGGAAGCCGGCAAGATGCAGCTCAACCCCGAGCCCTTTGCGCTGGATGCGCTGCTGAGCGACCTGTCGGTCATCCTGTCCTCCAACCTGGGTTCCAAAAACGTGGACCTGTTGTTTGACGTGGACCCGGCCATACCGCCCAAGCTGATTGGCGACGCCATGCGCCTCAAGCAGATCCTCATCAACCTCGGCGGCAACGCCGTCAAGTTCACGGAAAAGGGTGAGGTGGTGATCCGCTGGACCCTGCTGGCCCGCACGCCCGAACGGGTCAAGGTGTCGGTGGCCGTGGTCGATACCGGCATCGGCATTGCCCCGGAGAACCAGGCGCGTATCTTCAATGCCTTTACCCAGGCCGAGGCCAACACGACCCGGCGCTTTGGCGGCACCGGTCTGGGGCTGGTGATCTCCACCCGCCTGATCCGCCTGATGGGTGGCGAGCTGCAACTGCGCAGTGCACCAGGCCAGGGCAGCAGCTTCGCCTTCACGCTGGAGCTGGCGGTGGCCGAGTTCGACCAGGCGGTGGCCGCGCCAGACCTGCTGCCGGCCCCCCAGACGCGCGTGCTGCTGGTGGACGACAACGTGCAGGCGCTTTCCACGGGTGCAGCCATGATGCGCAGCCTGGGCTGGCAGGTGCTGGAAGCGGCAACTGGCGAGCAGGCCCTGGATATTCTGCGGCAGCGGCAAGCGGCCGCTGATGCGCCGCTGGATGCGCTCTTTGTGGATGCCGAAATGCCCGGCATGGATGGCTGGGAAACCCTGCGCAATGTGCGCCGCTTTTATGGTCGCCAGCCACATCCGCGGCTGGTGTTGCTGAGCCGGCAAAGCCGCGATGCACAGACCGAACGTTCCGGGCGCGAGCAGGAGCTGCTGGATGGCCTGATGGTCAAGCCCCTGACGGCCGCCATGTTTGCGCACACCCTGGCGCAGGCGCGCGAGGGCCTGGCCACACAGGAAGTGCAAGCACAGGCACCAGCCCGGCGTCTGGCGGGCATGCGCGTGCTGCTGGTGGAGGACAACCCCATCAACCAGCAGGTGGCACAGGAACTGCTCAGTGCCGAGGGGGCTTCGGTGGCGCTTGCAGACAACGGTGCACTGGGTGTGGCTGCGGCGCAAGAAGCCCGGCCCGGTTTTGACGTGGTGCTGATGGATCTGCAAATGCCGGTGATGGATGGTCTGAGCGCCACCCGGCTGCTGCGGATCGACCCGCGCCTTGCGACGCTGCCGGTGATTGCCATGACGGCCAATGCCATGCACTCGGATCGGGAAGAGTGCCTTGCGGCCGGCATGAACGACCACATCGGCAAGCCCTTCGACCTCAACCAGCTGGTGCATACCCTGGTTACCCATACCCATTGGGAGGCGCACGGCGATGCAGTCGTTGCGGCGCCGGCCGCCGTTGCGGCAAGCACCCGGCCTAGTTGGCCCGCCGGCCTGGAAGTGGAACAGGCCCTGGCGCGCATGGCGGGTAACCAGCGTCTGTTGCAGCGCGCCATCACCGAATACATTGCCGACGCCCGCCGTCTGCCCCAGCGCTTGCTGCAGGGCATGCAGAGCGGGGACCGGGCCCTGCTCGCACGGGAACTGCATGGTTTCAAGGGCCTGTCGGCCACGGTGGGTGTGCCGGCCCTGGCGGCACTGGCCGCACAGGCCGAGAAGCTGCTGCGCGAGAGTGCGGATGCCCAGGCCTGCCAGGCCGCGCTGAACGGGCTGGATGCGCAAATGCCGCACTGGCTGGCCCAGCTGGAGGATGTCGCGCGCCGCCTGGCCCCTGTAGCCGTTGCGGCGGACCTGGCTGGGCCCGGGCAAGCAACCGTGGACGCTGCACTGCTGGCGCAATTGCGCGCGCTGCTGTCGGCCTTGAAGCACTCCGACATGGAGGCCATGGAAATGCATGCCCAATTGCGTCAGGGGCTGGATGACAGCCTGACCGACGCACTGGAGCCGTTGGACGCGGCGATGGCTGATCTGGAGTTTGAACAGGCCGCTGTGGCCTGCGCCCGGCTGCTGCAACAATTTGACACCCACGGAGCAACGTAACTTCATGACCAGTACCCCCTTTCCTGCCGGCGGCGCAGCCGCGACCAGGCCGCTCAAAATCCTGGTGGCGGAAGACAACCTGATCAACCAGCGCCTGGTAACGGGTCTGTTGTCGCAGCTGGGGCACACCGGTATGGTGGTCAGTGACGGTGAGAAAGCCCTGAAATGCCTGGCCAAAATGCGCGTGGACCTGGTGCTGATGGACGTCATGATGCCCAATATGGACGGCCTGCAGGCACTGGCCGCCATCCGGGCCCGTGAGGCGGCCGAGGGCGGACACATGCCGGTCATCATGGCCACCGCACATGATGAACCGGGTGATGCCGCACGCTTCAAGAAAACCGGTGCCGATGGCTACCTGGCCAAGCCTTTGGAGCTGGATCGGCTGAACGCTGAAATTTGCCGCGTATTGGGCATGCGCTGAGGGGCAAAAGGTTTACCATTCTGCGCATCAGCCCGATCCCGCGAACCCCTGGAGTGCTCCAAGTCACCATGCGTCCCGAAATATCCAAACGCCGAGCCCACGGATGGTTGAGCCCCGGCGTAGGCCTCATGCGGCGTTTGCGCATGCCCGTCAAGCTGGCCACCATGGCACTGATGCTGGGCTTCCCGCTGGTGGTGGTGACCTACTTCCAGCTCTCCACGCTGATGTCCGATTTCGCCACCACGCGCAAGGAAGTGCTGGGGGCACAGGCCGTGAATCTGGTGAGCGAGGTGCTGACCGATGTGGAGCACCTGCGCGCCGAGGCCCTGCTGGCGGGCAAGCCCGAATACGACAAGTCCCGCCTGCAAACCCTGCAGGAACTGCAGACGCATGGTGCCGCAGTGGATGCCTGGCTGGTGCAGCACCCGGATCTGGCCTGGGGCAGCAACTGGAGCGACCAAGTAGCACTGGTGCGCGGCCTGCAAGCGCCACCGGCTGATGCCGCTGCGGCAGAGCAAGCCCATGTCGCAACCGTGCGCGGGCTGCGCAAGCTGGTTAGTCTGATCGGCGAACAGTCGACCCTGGTGCTGGATCCGCTGGCAGACTCTTACTACTTGCAGGACATCCTGACCGAGCGAGCCATTGCCTGGATTGAGTCGGTCAGCGCCGTGCGGGCCCTGGCCGCGCACTGGCTGGTGCAGCCGGCCGACAAGGATGCGCATGCCGCGGCCCTGGTGAGCCTGGCTGATGTGCTCGATATCCATGCCGAAGCCGTGGGCAACGACCTGGATGCCATGGAGCGTACCGGCGAGAAGCAACTGCCCCAGGGTGCGCGCAGCGCCCTGGCCGCCACGGCCGCCCTGACCGGCCAATTGCGCGGCCTGGCGGGCAAGGACGTCAAGCCCGAGGCCATCGTGTCCGCCATCGAGTCCGGTGGCCAGGTGCTGGAGGCAGGGCGGCTGTTCCGCCAGGACGCCTCCGCGCGGCTGGTCGCCCTGTTGCAGCAGCGCCAGGAAACGGCCTTCTGGCAGGCCAGCGCCCTGGCTGCACTGGCCGGCACCGGACTCTTGCTGGTGGTTTACCTGATCCTGTGCTTCTCGATTGCCACCATCCAGAGCATCCGCGCCCTGAATCTTGCCATTTCAGAAGGCACGCGGGGCAATCTGGCCGTGCATGTGGAAGTGCCCGGCAGTGATGAGCTGGCGTTGATCAGCAAGGAATTTGAAAACATGCTCAATGTGCTGTCGACCCTGGTGGCCGACGTGCGCAGCGCCTCCAGCATGGTCACCCATGTGGGTGCCCAGTTGGTGGAAGACGGCCATTCCCTGTCGCAACGCACCCAGTCGCAGGCGGTCAGCCTGGAGGAGGCGGCCTCCAACGTGGGCAAGGTGAGTGACACCGTGTCGCGCAATTCCGAAGCGGCGCAGGAGGTCAGCCTGATGACCAAGAGCCTGCATGCCGAAGCCGGCAATGCCAGCGAACTGATGGGCAAGACGGTCAGCGGCATGGGCGCGCTGCGCACCACGTCCGAGCGCATGCGTGAAATCATCGGCACGATTGACGGCATTGCCTTTCAGACCAATCTGCTGGCGCTGAATGCCGCGGTCGAAGCGGCCCGTGCCGGCGAGCAGGGCAAGGGCTTTGCGGTGGTTGCCGCCGAGGTGCGTAACCTGGCCAGGCGCAGCCAGAGTGCCGCGGCCGAGGTGCGCACCCTGATTGCCGAGTCGGCCTCGCGCGTGACCGAGACGGTGGGGGAGATTGAGTCCGTCAGCGGTCTGATGACAAGCCTGGTCACCGGTATCTCCGAGATTGCCTTCAATGTCGAAGCCATGGCGGACGGCAGTGCCCGGCAAAGTATTGCCCTGTCGGAAGTGGTGCAGGCGGTGGGTGACCTGGACCGCGTCACGATTGAAAATTCCGGCCTGGTGGACCGCACCTCGCACCGATCCAGTCGCCTGATGCAGCGCTCGCGCCAGTTGGAAAATGCAGTCACCTTCATCAAGTTGCGCCAGGGCACGGCGGACGAGGCGCTGACACTGACCAACCGGGCCTACGACCTGGTGCAGTCCAGCGGCTTTGAGCAGGCTTTTTCAGTGTTCCACGACAAGGACGGCGGCTTTGTCGACCGCGACCTGTATGTCTTTGTCTTTGACCGCCAGGGTGTGTACCGGGTCATGGGCGCTGACGCCAACCGGGTGGGCAGCAGCCTGTTTGATGCGCCGGGCGTGGATGCGCAGCAATTGCTGGATGACGCCTGGCACCGCTGTGAACAGGGTGGGGGCTGGGTGGAATACAACATCATCAACCTGGTTACCGGCGATGTGCGCGGCAAGTCCTCGTATGTGCTTCCGCTCAGCGACGATTTGCTGATCGGCTGCGGTGCCTACCGCAGTGCCCTGACCGACCAGGACAACCAGCTCGGCTCGTAGCAGCCCCCGCGTTCACCTTCGGCCCGGGGCAGCGCGGAGCCACCTTAAGAAGGTACCGGGCTACAGCGCATGCTCGGCGTAAAACTTGCCACCGTGGTAGAGCAGGGGTGATGCATTCTCGCGGTGGCTGCAATGCTCCACCTCCCCGACAAAGATCACGTGGTCCCCTTCTTCGTAGCGGCTGCGGTTAAAGCACTCGAAGGTGGCGGCTGCCCCCTCTATCAAGGGTGCTCCGGCAACGCCCAACTGGTAGCCCACACCTGCAAAGCGATCCGCCCCTTTGGTTGCAAACTGCATCGCCAGATCCTGTTGATCGGCGCTCAGGATGTTGATGGCGTAGTGGGAGCCGGTGCTGAAGGCCTCCATTGACGAGGCGGTGCGGGCCAGGCTCCACAGCACCAGGGGCGGGGACATGGACACCGAGTTGAACGAATTGGCCGTGAGGCCCACCAGGTCGCCGTTGGCAGTGCGCGCGGTGACGATGGTGACACCAGTGGCAAACATGCCCAGGGCCGTGCGGAACTCGGTTTTGGAGAAGACGGGAGGGCGCGCTTTTTGCGGCTTGGCGGTGGAGAGCATGGCTTGAATTTAACCGAGATTGATGGGCTCACGCTGGTAGGAGGTCTTCCTCTGCAGGGGCGTTCATTGTTTCAGAGGCTTTTGTAGGTT
>CANBTQ010000059.1 GCA_947372425.1 Comamonadaceae bacterium
ACACTGGGCCGTGAGGCGCTGGAGACGGCCTATCAAATTTCCGGCGGCACCAGTGATTTCTTCGACATGGCCATCGAACTGGTTTATGCGCACCATGAAAAGTGGGATGGCTCCGGCTACCCGCTGGGCCTGGCCGGTGATGCGATCCCGGTGGCGGCCCGCATCATGGCCCTGGCCGACGTGTACGACGCCCTGATCAGTCCGCGTGTCTACAAGCCTGGCATGCCGCACGAGGACGCGGTCGCCATCATTCTGCAAGGCAGCGGGCAGCACTTTGATCCGGAGGTGGTCAACAGCTTCAGGCAACTGCAGTTTGAATTTCGCGCCATTGCCGACCACTTTGCCGACTCGGAGCAAGACCTGCAGGACAAGGCCGAGTTTGTGATCAGCGCGATTGGCCCGCTGTAGCCGCGGCCAAACGGCCTGCAGGGGCTAGTGCGCGGGTGCCGCCTTGCGGTCGGCCAGCGCTTGCGCGATCTGCTGCAGCCGGTCAAAGGGAATCGGTTTGGGCAGCACCTCGATGCCGTCCGGCACACCGCCGCGTTCCTGCACGGCGGCCTTGTCCAGCCCGGTGACCACCACGATGTGGGTGCCAGCCATGTCGGGTGTGTGGTGCAGCACCTTGAGCATGCCGAAGCCGTCAATGCCGGGCATGTTCAGGTCCAGGATCAGCAGGTCGGGTTTGCTGTGCCCCAGTGCCATCAGCCCGGCAAAACCGTTGTCCAGCGCCAGCAGGGCCGGCTGCATGGGCCAGCGTGCCAGCTTGGCTTGGTACAGCCGCAACAGGCCGGGATCGTCTTCCACCACCACGACGGAGAGTTGCTTGCCGGCATCCGTCGCAGCGGGCAGCGGCGCGGCGGGCACCGGTGCGGCGGCACGCGGGCTGGGGTGGTGCAGCAGTTTTTCAATCGATTCGCGTACCACGCGGCGGTGACCGCCACTGGTTTTCCAGGCATCGAGCAAGCCGCTTTCCACCCACAGTTGCACGGTGCCCACGGAAACGCCCAGCAGGGTGGCTGCCTCGCGGGTGGTACAGAAGGACTTTTCAATCGGATTTTGCGGCATCGTTTTTTGTGGTTATGGGTACTATGCTGAAAAATTAAGCTTTTCGGTAATTTTAGTCAAATACAACATTCACTCTGTGCCATACATTGGCATGATCGCCTGGCAGCAAAATGCCGGCGACGGCTTCAGCGGCTGGCAGCAGCCCACACCAGCGGCAGCCCTTGCGACAGCCACTGTCCATAGTGGGCGCTGTAGACCTCTTCAACGCGCGGGCGTTTGACCTTGAGGGTGGGCGTGACCAGGCCCGACTCCGGTGTCCAGGCCTCATCCAGCACCACCAGAAATTCGAGTTGTTCGTGGCTGTCGAGCTGCGCATTGACACGCTGCAGATGCGCCCGCAGCGATTGCTCCAGCGCCTGGCGTTCGCCGGCCACCCGGCTGCGTGCCATGGCTGGCGCCGACAGCAGCAACAGGGCAAAGGGCTGTGCAAAGTGGGCCCCGGTGACCACGCAGGCCTCCACGTCGGGGTGCAGGCCAAGCAGGTCTTCGATAGGGGCGGGCGCCACGTATTTGCCCTTGCTGGTTTTGAACAGGTCTTTGACCCGGCCGGTGATGTGCAGGCAGCCGGCGGCGTTGATCCGGCCCTTGTCACCGGTGCGCATCCAGCCGTCGGCGGTCATCAACCCGGCACTCAGTTCGGGTTGCAGGTAATAGCCGCTGGTGAGGCAGGGCGCCTGCACCTGCACCTCGCCGTTGGCTGCGTCGATGCGGCAGGCAAAGCCGGCAAGCGGCAGGCCGACCGTGCCGGTCTCGTTCGCATGCGGCAGGGTGGAGTGCGACGCACCGCACATCTCCGTCATGCCGTAGACCTCGATCAGGTCCAGCCCCAGGGCCCGGTACCAGCGCAGGGTTTCGGCCGGCATGGGTGCTGCGCCGCCGGCGGCCAGACGGCATTGGTCCAGGCCCAGGCCTTTGAGAATTTTGCGCCGCACCAGCCCCGCCAGCAGCGGGATGCGCAGCAGGATACGCAGCCGCACCTCGGGCAGCTTGGCCTGCACACCCTGCTGGAATTTCACCCACAGGCGCGGCACCGAAAAAAACACGGTGGGCCGGGCGCGCTGCATATCGGCAATGAAGGTGTCCAGCGACTCGGCAAAAAACACCCGGGCACCAAAGCGCAGCCCGGCCTGCTCGATCAATATGCGCTCGGCCACATGGGCCAGCGGCAGGTACGAGATCAGCCGGTCATGGCCATCCATGTGGACGCGTTGGGTGGCGCTGCTGACCGACCAGGCCAGGGCGCCAAAGCTGTGCATCACGCCCTTGGGCTGGCCGGTGGTGCCCGAGGTGTACATGATGGTGGCCAGCGTGTCGGCCGCCGGGCAGGGCGAGTCGGCCAGCGGGGCCGTGGCGGCCAGCAGCGCGTCCCATTGCAAGGCCGGCAGGGTTGGCAGTGCGGGTGCCAGGGGCAGTGCAATGCAGGGCAGGCTGCTGCAGCGGCTGGCTTGCAGGCTGGCCGTGCTATCCATCTTGCCGATGAACGCGGCCCGGGCTGCGCTGTGCTGCAGGATGTAGTCCAGCGCCTGCGCGTGGAAGGTGGGGTAGACCGGCACCGACACATGGCCGGCCATGCTGATGGCCAGATCGGCCAGCAGCCAATGCGCGCTGTTCTTGCCGATGATGGCCACCCGGCTGCCGGCCGGCCAGCCCTGCGCCTGCAGCCAGGCGGCGATGCGCCGCACCTGGTCTGCGGCGGCGGCCCAGCTGATGTCGGTTACCACACCGCCACCCATGGGCTGGCTGAGGTAGACCGCCTGCGGGCGCTCGCGCTCCCAGCGATAGAGGCAGGCCAGCTGCAGCTCGCTTGCCGGGACGGTGAGAGGTGGTGTGGTCATGGGCAGATCCGCACGCCAATGCGATAGGGCGGGTGGCGCATTGTTGGGTGCGGCCGCAGCGGCGTCAATGGGCGTATGCACCAGTGTGCAAGGTCATTTGCGGCGACAATGGCACCTTTGTTCTTTTGCATCCGTTCAACGCTCATACATGTCCAGCACGACAACTTACCAGGTGCGTCCCGCCACTTTGCGCGACGCCAAGCAAATCGCCGAACTCCACAATGCCACCGTTCGCGATGCCTTCAAGACCATTGCAGTCGATACCCCCATCCCCGTGACGCCGCTGGACAAGCGCCAGGCGTACTGGCGTGAGGCCATCGAATACAGCGAGCCCCAGGTGCATGTGGCCATTGATGAAGACCGTATCGTCGGCTTTGTCGGCTTTGACCGCTCACGCGACAAGGGCACGCCGCAGACCATGGGCGAGGTCTGGGCCATTTATGTGGCTGCCAGCCACTGGTCCAAGGGCGTGGGCCTGGCGCTGTGGGATGCGGCGCGTGAAGGACTGCAGGAAGAGGGCTGCTCGCACGTAAGCGTGTGGCTGCCGATTGCCAACGACCGTGCCGTGCGCTTCTTTGAACTGGCCGGCCTCAAGCGCGAAATGTCCAGCGCCAAGACCGTGGCCATCGGTGGCGTCAAGGTCGAAGAAATTCGCCTCAAGCGCGCGCTGTAAGGGCCGCGCGGGGCTGCTGCTGCGCTGCCATCCAGGCGTCAATCTGCTGCACGTCGCTGACGGCACGCAATTCCAGATAGGCCTGCTCTGCCTGCGGGTAGCGGTGGCGCAGAAAGTTCAGCCATTGCTTGAGCCGGCCGGCCTGCTTTTTGCGGTCCAGCCGCGTGCGCGCCAGCAGCCAGAAGTCCGCCACCAGCGGCAGCAGGGCGTTCCAGGCGATGTGGGGCGCATCGCTGGCATCGGCTGCGCCACAGGCACCCGGCCCCTGCGCTGCAATCGCCAGCGCCAGCCCCGGGTCGGTCACCATGCCGCGGCCCAGCATCAATGCGCTGCAGCCCGATAGGGCACGGCAGCGCTGCGCATCCTGCACGGTCCAGATCTCGCCGTTGGCAATCACCGGAATCTTCACCACCGCACGGATATCGGCAATGCGTTCCCAGTAGGCCGGCGGGCGGTAGGCGTCGGCCTTGGTGCGGGCATGCACCACCAGCTCTTCGGCGCCGCCCTCCTGCAAGGCCAGCGCGCATTCCTCGGCACGCAGGTCATCATGCAGGCCCAGCCGCATCTTGGCCGACACCGGCATAGGCGCAGGCACGGCGCGGCGCACGGCGGCCATGATGCGGTTCAGCAGTTCGGGGTCTTCCAGCAGGGCGGCACCGCCGCCGTGGCGATTCACCACCTTGGCCGGGCAGCCGAAGTTGAGGTCCACACCAAAGGGCCCCAGGCCGGCCAGCACGGCCGCATTCTCGGCCAGGCACTGCGGGTCGGAGCCCAGCAGCTGCGGGCGCACCGGCACCCCGGCAAAGGTGCGCCCGCCGTTCAACAGCTCGGGGACTATGCGCTCAAAGGTGCGCGCCGGCAGCAGGGTGTTGTTGACGCGGATGAACTCGGACACACAGCGGTCTATGCCGCCCGCGCGGGTGAGGATGTCGCGCAGCACGAAGTCCAGCAGGCCCTCCATGGGCGCGAGAATCAGGGCGCTAGGCTTCGCCGCCAAAACGCGTGGTCAGGTTGTCTATGTACTGCTCGGTCATCTTCTCAAATTCGGACTCCACCACCGGGGCCACCACCATCTTCATCAGGCCCGGCAGCGGGAGGGTGAGCTCGCCCTGCACCTGCAGTGTGAGGTGGGTGGACTTCTTGTTGTCCTTGATCAGCCAGCTGCCCGAGACCAGTGCATTGCCTTCGCCCTTGATGGGCGTCCAGACCACCGTACCCTTGGATTTGTTGGACACGTATTTGGAGGCGTAAATGGTTTGCAGGTTGACCGAGGCCACGCCGATCTTGGCCATCTCCCAGCGGTAGGCGCCGTCACCCAGATCGACCAGCTGGTCGACCTTGGGGAAGTGGCTGGCCGAGGTGGGCACATCCGACAGCACCGCAAAGACGTCGGCAAACTTGGCCTTGACTTCAAATTCGTAGCCCAGATCAATGGAAACGGTGATGGCCATGGGTGCTCCTAGGTGGTGAGGGCCGCAGCGCGCAGCCGTTGGAAGGTGAGTTGCAAAAGCCGCGCATCGGAGCTGGCACGATGCCGCTGGGCACCGCGTTCGGCGCTGATCTGTGCCTTGACCATGTGCCACTGCTCGGACTCGGCTTCGGTCAGCAACTTGCGCAGGTTTTCCAGCCGAAAGGCCGGTGTCATGTCGGCCGCATCAAACAGCGCGCCCAGCCAGCTGTAGTCATTGGCCCAGCCGTCGGAATACACGGTCTGCCCGCGCAGGTCGGTGTTCAGGCGCTGCGCCACCTCTTCCACGCTTTGGCCGCGCTCTTCGAGCAGCGGGCGCGGGATGTGGTGGGTGCGGGCGGCCTGTTCATCCCAGTGCGTCCAGTGCGCCAGCGGGCGGATCAGGGTGCAGAAGGTGTGGGCATCGGGCAGCACAAAGCCGACTTCGATCGGGTAGCTGTTGCGGCCGAAACCGGAGGCCTCCACGTCCAGCACCGTGGGCAAGGGGATGGCGCTGGCAGTGGCAGAAAGGGATGGGGGCATAAGGCGCGGGTTTTGCAGGGATTGTGCTACAGCGGCCTGTCAGCAGGATCGGGGGTAAGTACCGATCCTGCCGACGTGGCAGCTAGGGTGCTGCACCGGCAGGACTTTGCGAGCGGCCCAGCGTCCAGGTCAGACCCAGACCGAAGGAGCTGCCCTGGTTCTGTGCAAACAAAGGGCTGGCCTGGTTGGCGGCGCCATCATGCAGGTCGTAGCGCGCAAAGGCAAACAGATTCACATCGGGCCCCAGGCGCTTGCTGCCATCCACCGTCAAGCGGGTGCTGATCAGCCCGGCTTGCGCGGCATAAGCCGGGCGGGTAGCCGTGGCGTAAACAGCAGGCACCGCATAAAAATACTGGTTGAGTGCCTGGTCGCCCAGCACCCAGCTCAGGGCGCTCTTGAGGCGCCAGTCGCCCCGCGCATGCCATTCATAGGCCAGCTTGGGCTCCAGCGCGGTGCCCACCTGGCGTTCGCCGCCATTGAACTCCAGCACGGCGCGCAGCGGCAGCTCCAAGGTGGCGCGCTGGCCCGGTGCCGGCTCGGTCAGAACCATTTTGACGCGTGGCCCGAACTCAATCAGGGTACCCAGATCGGGCATGCCCTGGCGCAATTCGATGTCGTTGGAGCTGGCCGGCAGCGAGCCGGCAAAGCCGATGTCGAACTCAAAGCGATCGGTGTGCACCATGCGCGCGCCCAGCCCATCGCGGTCGGCACGCAGCACCTCGCCGCGGTACACCAGAAAAGGCAGCACCAGTGCGCGCTGGTTGCGTTGGGACGAGGCCGGGTAGGCCGGGGTGGACAGGGCTCCGGCGAACACACCGGCCTCCCACAAGGGTTGCCGGCCGGGTTCGGCATCACGGTCCTGGGCCTGTGCGGCGCAGCCGGTGGCCAGGGCCAGGCAAAGGACCAGCGCGTGGCGCAGGCAGGTAGGTGGCGTGAAGAGAGCTGGCATGCGGGCCTGTGGGTGGTGGGTGGGCTGATCGTAGTGGAGTTCTGTGGCACAACCTTAAGGCAGGCTTTTCGTGCAGCCAAAGGCTTGTTTTCGATTTGCTATCCTGCAAAGCTCCTGTCACCAACATGCCCTCAGGCATCCCCTTCCATGGCCAGCAGCCTTTTTGCCCTGATTGACGATATTGCCACCCTGCTCGACGACGTGGCACTGCTGACCAAGGTGGCCGCCCAAAAGACCGCCGGCGTGCTGGGCGATGACCTGGCACTCAATGCCCAGCAGGTCAGCGGTGTGGCGGCCGAGCGCGAGCTGCCAGTGGTCTGGGCGGTGGGCAAGGGCTCCATGGTCAACAAGGCGATTCTGGTGCCGGCCGCGCTGGTCCTGAGCCTGACCCTGCCCTGGAGCATCACGCCGCTGCTGATGCTGGGCGGCGCCTACCTGTGCTTTGAAGGATTCGAGAAGATAGCGCATGCCTTTTGGCACCGCGCCGACCATCCGGATGATCTGCACGACGAACTGCTGCAGGCATTGGCCGATCCGGCGGTGGACCTGGTGGCGCTGGAGCAGGACAAGATCCGGGGCGCCATCCGCACTGACTTTGTGTTGTCGGCCGAGATCATCGCCATCACCCTGGGCACGGTGCAAAACAGCGCCTGGCCCACCCAACTGGCGGTGTTGGCCGGTGTGGCCATTGTGATGACGGTGGGCGTGTACGGGCTGGTGGCGGGCATCGTCAAGATCGATGACCTGGGCCTGTACCTGAGCCGTCTGCCCGTGCAGGGCAGCCGCTGGAAGCAGACCCTGGGCCTGTGGCTGCTGGATGCTGCGCCCTGGCTGATGAAGACGCTGTCGGTGCTGGGCACGGCGGCCATGTTTCTGGTCGGCGGCGGCATTATTTCGCATGGCCTGCCAGCGCTGCACCATGCGGCGCAGTCGGTGAACGCAGGATTTGCTGCCGGTGCCGGTAGTGCGGGTGCGGTGCTGGCTCCGGTGGTGTCGCTCAGCCTGGATGTGCTGGTGGGCATGGTGGCGGGCGCGCTGGTGCTGCTGCTGGTCAGTGGCGTGCAGCGGCTCATTCAGCGCCTGCGCCCTGCGCATGGTGGCTAAGGCGCCGCAGGCGGCCCCCGCCGCACCTGCGCTGGCGCTGGGCCTGACCTTGGCGCTGGTGGGTGCCATTGCCTTCAGTGCCAAGGCCATCATCGTCAAGCTGGCCTACCGCCATGGGGTGGATGCCGTCACCCTGATCATGTTGCGCATGCTGTTTGCGTTGCCCTTCTTTCTGGCGATTGCCTGGTGGACCAGCAAGCCGCGTGGCGGCAAGCCGGTGCCGTCGCTCACGCGCGCCGACACACTGGGCGTGCTGGGCCTGGGCTTTACCGGCTACTACCTGGCGAGCTTTCTGGACTTTGCCGGGCTGGCCTACATCAGTGCCTCGCTGGAGCGGCTGATTTTGTACCTCAACCCCACCCTGGTGCTCTTGCTGGGCCGCACGCTGTACGGCAAGGCCATCAGCCGCAACCAGTTGCTGGGCATGGGCATCAGCTATGGCGGCGTGCTGCTGGTGTTCGGCCACGAGGCCAATCTGGCCGGCGCCGATGTGGCGCTGGGCGCGGTGCTGGTGTTCCTGAGCGCGGTGAGTTATGCGCTCTACCTGTCCTACAGCGGTGAGCTGGTGCTGCGCCTGGGTTCGCTGCGTCTGGTGGGGCTGGCGACCACGGTGGCCTGCGTCTGCTGCATCCTGCAGTTTGTGCTGTTGCGGCCCGTCAGCGCGGCGTTTGCCGTGGCACCCGCGGTGCTGTGGCTGTCCTTGCTCAACGCCATCGGCTGCACGGTGATTCCGGTGCTGCTGGTGATGATGGCAATTGAGCGCATCGGCTCGGGGCTGGCGGCGCAGATTGGCATGGTGGGCCCCATGTCCACCATCACCATGGGCGTGCTGATCCTGGGCGAACCGTTTACCGGCTGGGTGCTGGCCGGCACAGTGCTGGTGCTGCTGGGCATCTATGTGTGCAGCCGGGCGCGGCGCACACTGCCCGGTTAAGGGCGGACGTGCCACGCAGCGTGCGCCAGCACGCCAGCCTTCAGCCGTGAGCCCTTGCCGCTGCAGGCGCCGCTGCCCTGGCGGGCTCGCGGGAAAGCGCAATGCCCATCACGATCAGCACAAAAGCCAGGGCGTGGTACACGGTGGGTGCCTCGTCCAGAAACAGTGCCGACAGCAGCGCGGTAAACAGCGGCGTGAGGTTGATGAAATGGGCCGCCACATGGGGGCCGGCCCGCTTCAGTCCGGCACCGAAAGCGCCATAGGCCACGATGGAAGGCCCGATCGCCACATAGGCCAGGGCCGCAAGCACGGCCCAGCTCCAGTCCACATGGGCCGGCGTCAGGGCCCATTCACCGGCCGTGAACAGCGAGGACCAGCCCAGACCGAACACCACCTGGCTCAGCAGAAAAACCCTCCAGTCGGCACGCAAGGGGGCCGACTCCGGCGTCGGGTGCATCAGCATCCAGCTGTACACGGCCCAGCCGATGGAGGCCGCCAGCACATAAAAGTCGCCCGGCACCAGCTGCAGCTGCATCAGCACCTGCCAGTCGCCCCGGCTGAGCACCAGCAGCACACCGACGATGGACAGGGCCGCGCCCAGCAGTTGGCGTGTGCTGACCGTCTGGTGAAAAAACACACGGCCGATCAACAGCATCCAGACCGGCGTGCTGGCCCCGACCAGCGTGACATTGATGGCGGTGGAGGTGTGCAGCGCCAGGTAGTTCAGGGCGTTGTAGCCGCTGGTACCCAGCAGGCCCAGCACGGCAAAGCGCCGCCATTGCTGCCACAGTGGGCTGCCGCGCTGCAGCACCTGGCGGGCCATCGCCAGCAGGATGCAACAGGCCAGGGCCCAGCGCATCAGGTTGAAGCTCATGGGCGAAACCAGGGTGCTGATGCTGCGGCCCACCACGGCGTTGCCGGCCCACAAAAAAGGCGGTATTACCAGATACAGGATGGCGGTGGGATTCAGGCGTTGCGACATGGCTGCAACTGTACAAGGCATTGGGCCGGCGGCTGCACGCAAACCGGCATTTCGTGGCACCATGGCGACCCGCAATGGAGCAAGCTTCTGCGACACTGCCGCACTTTGACAACCGAACCATAAAGAGACACGCATGACGCAATCCACTTCCCGTGCCATCCACATCAGCCAGCATGGCGGCCCCGAGCAACTCACGCTGGTGCAAGTGACCGTGGGCGAGCCCGGCCCTGGCGAAATCCGCATCCGCCATAAGGCCGTGGGCCTGAACTTCATCGACGTCTACCAGCGCAGTGGCCTGTATCCCATGAATCTGCCGATGCAGCTGGGTATGGAGGCCGCCGGCGTGGTCGAAGCCGTGGGCGAGGGCGTGACCCATCTGCAGGTGGGCGACCGCGCCGCCTATGCCAGCCAGCCCCCCGGCAGCTACTGCGAGTTGCGTGTGATGCCCGCCAAGTGTGTGTGCAAGCTGCCCGATGGCATTGATTTCGACACCGGCGCAGCGATGATGCTCAAGGGCCTGACCGCCCAGTACCTGCTCAAGCGCACGCTGCCGCAGGGCGGCCTGCAGGCCGGCGACTTTGTGCTGTTCCATGCGGCTGCTGGCGGCGTCGGCCTGATTGCCTGCCAGTGGGCCAAGGCCCTGGGCCTGCAACTGATCGGCACGGCCGGATCGGACGCCAAATGCGCCCTGGCCAAGGAACTGGGCGCCGCCCACGTCATCAACTACGCCACCGAGGATTTCCAGGCGCGCGTGAAGGAGATCACCGGCGGCAAGGGCGTGAAGGTGGTGTACGACTCGGTGGGCAAGGACACCTGGGACAAGTCGCTCGACTGCCTGGCGCCCTTTGGTTTGATGGCCAGCTTCGGCAACGCCTCCGGCCCGGTGGCACCGTTTGCGCCTGGCATCCTGGGCCCCAAGGGCTCGGTGTATGTGACGCGGCAGACCCTGTTCACCCATATCGCCACGCGCGAAAGCACCCAGGCGATGGCGGATGATTTGTTTGGTGTGGTGTTGTCGGGTGCGGTGAAGATTCGCATTGACCAGCGCTTCAAGCTGGAGGATGTGCAGGAGGCGCATCGGGCTTTGGAGGCGCGGCAGACTACGGGCTGCACTATTCTGACTTTGTAGTTTTTTTTAACTCCCCCATCCCCCCCGCCCCTTACCCCCCGTCGGGGTAAGGGGTGCCTAATGCGGACAGCCGATTTGGGTGGTTCGCTTCGGTCAGGGCCTTACAGGAGTTGGTTTTTTCGGGTGGGCGTTTGGGCTGCGCTACCCAAAGCGGTGGTAGCGCTTCGCGCTTATTTTCGTAGTCGGGGCGAGGTAGCCAAATCGGCTGTCCGCATTGGCTCCCCTTTCGCCCCGGCGGGGGTGAAAGGGGCTGGGGGATAGGGGGGATTACAAAAGCCCCGCAGGGAAAAACCGCACTCGGTGACCAGACACCCAGGCATCCAGTCACCCAAACCTAGAACAGAAAACCGGTAGACAACACCTGCTCACTCATCCAGATCGTCTGGTCGGCCGTGCCCTGGTACACCGGCACACTGCGCAGCGATCCGTACGCAAATTTTTGCGTCAGCTCGAGATAAATGGATTTGTAGACCGTGTAGCGCACGCCCACTTCCACACCCGCCGTCCAGCCATTGATCTGCCACCAGTCGTTGCTGGCAAAGCAGCAGATGTTCTGGTTCTTGGGGCCGACCTCGTTGTCATGGCCCAGGATGGTGTTGTCGGCGTGGGGCAGCAGGATGCCGGCACCGACGCGGCTGATCAACTGCAGATCGCCGGGTTTGTGGATGGGGCCTGCCAGGTGGTTGAGCCACACCGCATTCACCATCAGGTGGTTCAGACCGTTGTGCAGCGCGTAGTTGAAGTTCTTGGGGTCCAGCACCATGTTGCCGCTGACCGGCTGGTTGTTGATGGTGCCGCTGACCGGCACGGACTGGTTGAAGTCGGTGTTGTACTTGCTGTGGTCCAGCGAAAACTCGATGGCAAAGGTCTTCTCCGGGTTCATGAACTTGCCAACGCGCACATTCTCCTGCGGGTTGGTGAAATCCAAGCCCACCAGGGAGTTCAGGGTGTCCTGCACGCTGGCCGGAAAGTCGCTGGCTGCGGCCTGGTGCACCGTAAAGTCATTGCCCTGGCCGGGCTGGGAGATGTGGATGTCGGAGGGCGCGTACTGCTGGCGGCTGTAGCCCCAGGAGAAGTACCAATTGTTTTCCTCGGCGGCCTGATCGGCATGGGCCTTGACGGGGGCTGTGGACACGGCACTGGCCGGGTTGGCTGCGGGCACATCGGCCACGGCCTGTGCCATCACGGCAGCGCCGGGCGCCAGGGAAAAGATCGCGGCGAAGAGGATGTGCTGGGTCAGGCGGATGTGCATGGGGAGGTTCTCAAGGCGATGGAAGGGGCTGGTTGCGGACTTGCGGCAACTGCGCAGGCTGTTGATTTTATCGCCTGGCACCCGGGCGTCGGACTGACCCTGGTCAACGTCCGCATGGAACGCGCTGCCAACTCTGCATCTTGTCACGCAGGTACTCAGTGGCTGTGTGCTGGATAGGGGTGCCGATGCTGGACTGGGAAGGGTGTTGCAGCCTTATCGGTGCATCAGAATAGTGACGTCGACTCCCAACGCGGTTGCAAGGGCGTTGAGCAGAAATACAGATGGATTGGCAGTGCCATTTTCTATACGTGAGAGATAGGTTTGGTAGATGCCACAGCGCTCTGCAAGTTGCACTTGCGTCATGTGGGCTTGTAGTCTGTGCTTGCGGATTTGCTTACCAACGAGCCTGTTTATATTGGTGTC
>CANBTQ010000060.1 GCA_947372425.1 Comamonadaceae bacterium
CCGAAAACGGCTTGAGGTCCAGCACCGATGGGCGTCCGGCCACCTGATCCGCCACCACCATGCCGCTCAGGCCGCCCAGGGTCAGGCCGATGTGCTGGTGGCCAAACGCATAGACCACGCGCGCCGACGCACGCGAGCGACCCAACACCGGCAGGCCGTCCGGCAACGTGGGCCGAAAGCCCAGCCAGGGCGCCGTGGGCGAGCCCAGCTGCGGCAAGGCCTTTTGCGCGGAGAAGTGCAGCAGGTCCATCAGGCCCTGGTGCTTGGCCGGGCCCAGGCCGGCCAGTTCCACCGTGCCGGCCACCCGTATTCCCTGCGCCATGGGCGTCATGTAAAAGCCGCGTTCGGCCCAGCCCACCGGGCGTGAGACCAGGTGTGCGGTGCCGGGATACATCAGGTGGTAGCCACGCTCGGCCTCCAGCGGCAGGCGGTCACCACACTGCGCCGCCAGCGCGCCCGAATGGGCACCGGCACACACCGCCACGGCGTCATGGCGTGCGCTGCCCTCGTCTGTGCCCAGCACCACACCATCGGCCTGCGGCTGCAGGCTTTGCACCCTGGAGGCGCGGATCTGCATACCCTGCAACAACAACCAGGTCTGCAGCGCCACCAGAAAGGCAGACGGATCGGACAGATGCCAGGAGCCCTCGAACAGCGCGCCGCGTTCAAACAGCGGCTGCAACGCGGGCTCCAGCGCGCAGATCTCGGGCTTGTTCAGGATGCGCGTCTTCACGCCCAGTTTGCGGCGCAATTCCAGGGTGGGCTGCGACGCCGCAAAGGCGGCCAGGCTGGAGTACAGGTACAGGCATTCACGCGGGCGCACAAAGTCACCCAGCCCGGCCTGCGCAATCAGGTCGGTGTAACCCTCCTGGGCGCGCGCCAGCAAGGTCGCCAGGGCGGTGGCCGACTGCGTGTAGCGCGCCGTGGTGGAACTGCGCAGAAAGCCCAGCAGCCAGGGCGCGAGTTGCGGCAGATAGCCCCAGCGCAGGCGCAGCGGGCTGCTGCCCGACAGCAGGTAATGCGGCAGATCGCGAAACACCGTGGGGTTGTTGACCGGTATGCAGGCGTAGTTGGCAAAGGTGCCAGCGTTGCCGAAGGATGCGCCACCCGCGGCGCCGTCGGGGTCATACAGCGTAACCTGGTGGCCGTCTTTGATGAGCCAATAGGCCGACGACAAGCCGACAAACCCCGCTCCGATCACTGCTACCTGTGCCATGTGGTTCTGTCCCTGCGTGCTGCCCCAAAGGGCAGCAGTATGCCGTGCGGCGCACGGCCAAAAAAAAGGCAACGGCCATGACAGCCGTTGCCTTGCTCACACACGCTGCAGGTGTGTCTGGCGTATTGCAGGGGCACCGGTGCGCCGGCCTTGAAGCCGTACACCGTGATGGGCGCCTTTTGCAGGTTGCCCTTTTCATCATAGGCGTAGGTGGTGACTATGCCCTTGTAGCTGGCCTTGTGCAGCTCGGCACTGACCTTGGTGGAGTCGGTCGTGCCCAGCTTGGCCATGGTGGTTGCCAGGAACATGGTCTGGTCGTAGAACGATGCAGCGTAGGCATCGGGGTCCTGGTTGAAACGCTTTTTGTAGGCTTCCTTGAATGCGGGGCCTGCGGCGACCTTGTCCAGAATCGCACCACCCTGTGCGCAGAACACGGTGTCGTTGACGGCATCACCGCCGAGCTTGCCGGTTTCGGTCACGCAGATGGCGTCACCGCCCAGCAGTTTGGATTTGATGCCCAGACCCTTCAATTGCTTGACCATGGGGCCGGCCTGGCCGGCATAGCCGCCGTAGAAAATCACGTCGGGGTTCTTGGCCTTCATGTTGGTCAGGATGGCATTGAAGTCGGTGGATTGCTTGGTGGTGTATTCCTGGCCCACGATGGTCAGGCCCAGCACCTTGGCTTCCTTGATGAACTCATCGGCCAGGCCCTGGCCGAAGGCGGTGCGGTCGTCGATCACGCCGGCGGTCTTGGCCTTCATGGGTCCGAAGGCGTATTGGGCCATCTTGGTACCGATCAGATCATCACCCGCGATGACACGGAACACACTCTTGTAGCCGCCCTGCGTGACCTTGGGGTTGCTGCCCACGGTGGACAGGATGGCATCGCCTTCGTTGTAAATCTTGGAAGCGGGAATGGCCACGCCGGAGCAGTAGGGGCCGTTCACGTACTTGATGCCGGCGTCCACCATCTTCTGCGCCACGGCCACACCGGCCTTGGGGTCGCACTGGTCGTCTTCGGACACCAGTTCCAGCTTCAGGGTTTTGCCGCCCACTTGCATCTTCTTGGCATAGATGTCGTCCACGGCCATGCGGGTGCCGTTTTCATTGTCCTTGCCGGCAAACGCGTCACCGCCGGACAGCGGGCCGGTCTGCCCGATCTTGACGAGCAGGTCTTCTGCCTGCGCAGTGCCGATGGCACCCAGGGCCAACACGGCAGCAGCAATCGACAGGGGCAACAGTTTGGATTTGAATTTCATAAAACGAACTTTCTATTGAAGGGGGTGAAACGGATTACAGACCTTGGGCATGCAAGATGCGGGCCCGAAAATACAACACAGATACAGCAGAAGTTGGGTTGATAGTCTCCATCACGGTAAAGTGAAAAATGGTGTCTGGAAAATAGCGCATTCGTGGTGCATGGGCTCACGTATTTACCCTTAAGCCGTGCATTTACTTGGTGCCTTGTTGCGGCAGGCCAAACGATGTGCAATGCGCAAATCAATCAGCAAAGGTCGCTCCATGAAAAGCTCCAAAATCATCCATGTGGTGAGTTGCCATGCAGCCGGTGAAGTCGGTGATGTGATCGTGGGTGGTGTGGCACCGCCGCCGGGCGAATCGATATGGGAACAGTCGCGCTTCATTGCCCGTGACGAGACCCTGCGCAACTTCATGCTCAATGAACCGCGCGGCGGTGTGTTCCGCCACGTCAACCTGCTGGTGCCACCCAAAAACCCACTGGCGCAAATGGGCTGGATCATCATGGAGCCCTGCGACACGCCGCCCATGTCGGGCTCCAATTCCATCTGCGTGGCCACCGTCTTGCTGGAGACCGGCATCATCCCCATGACCGAACCGGTTACCCGCATGGTGCTGGAGCCGCCGGGCGGCCTGATTGAAATCACCGCCACCTGCAAGGATGGCAAGGCCGAGCGCATTGCGGTGCGCAACGTACCCTCGTTTGCAGCCAGGCTGGATGCGCATCTGGAGGTGCCAGGCCTGGGCACGCTGGTGGTGGACACGGCCTATGGCGGTGACAGCTTCGTCATTGTCGATGCGCAGAAACTGGGCTTTGCCATCCAGCCGGACGAGGCACGCGACATTGCGGAGATGGGCATGCGCATCACCCAAGCGGCGACCGAGCAACTGGGCTTTGTGCACCCGCTCAACCCCGACTGGAAGCACATCTCCTTTTGCCAGTTTGCCGGGCCATTAACCCGGCAAGACGGTGTCTGGACCGGTGCCAATGCCGTGGCCATTCGCCCCGGCAAGATTGACCGCAGCCCCACCGGCACCGGTTGCTCGGCGCGCATGGCGGTGCTGCACGCCAAGGGCTTGATGCAGGTGGGCGACCGCTACCTGGCACGCTCCATCATCGACAGTGAATTTGCCTGCCACATTGACTCGGAGCGAACCATCGGCAGCACGCGCGGCATAGTACCCGTGATCTCCGGCACCGCCTGGATCACCGGCACCCACCAGCACATGCTGGACCCGTCGGACCCGTGGCCGCAGGGCTACCGCCTGTCCGACACCTGGCCCATGCCCGGGCGTACATCGCAGCAGCGGTAGCGCTGGCCCGCGCGGCGCCTGCATGGCGCCCGACACAGGTCAGTACCGCGGTGCGCGGCTGTGGCAAAGGAATACGGCGCCGGCCCGTCCACACAGGACGAGCAAGGAGCTATCTTTTATGCCGCACCGTGACGCTGAAATCGATGTCCTGCAATTGCCGCTGGCCCATGTGGACGGCGTGGCGGGCTCTTAGCGCTAAAGCGGCCCACCGGCAGGGGCTGCCGGCCATGGCCAGGAAAATTGCTTTAGAGTTGCGGCAGCCATTCAGGGATACACACAAAAAATCTATGCAGCAACGTCGTCATATTTTGGGTCTTGGTGCGGGCCTGCTGGGTGCCAGCGTGCTGCCATCCAGCTTGCGCGCCGCCGTCGGCGATGCCGGGGGCATCAACGCACCACGGCTTGCCCTGGTGATAGGCAACAGCAGCTACCGCAGCGGCGCGCTGGCCAATCCGGTGAACGACGCCACAGCGATTGCCCAATCGCTGCAGGACTTGGGCTTTCAGTGCCAGCTGCTGCTGGACGCCACGCTGCAGGACATGGCGGCGGCGGTGCAAAGCTATGGCGACAAACTGGCACAGCGCAAGGCCGTGGGGCTTTTCTACTATGCCGGCCACGGAGCCCAACTGGCCTGGCGCAATTACCTGGTACCGGTTGACGCCTCCATTGCCAAACCCGAAGACATGCCGCTGCAGACACTGGAGCTCAACAGCCTTCTCACAGCCCTCAAGGTGGCGGCCAATCCGATGAACGTCATCATTCTGGATGCCTGCCGCGACAACCCGTTTGGCCTGCGTATCCCGCTGGAGCAAAAAGGGCTGAGCCAGTTTGATGCGCCGATTGGCTCCCTGCTGTCCTACGCCACGGCGCCCGGCAATACGGCCAGCGATGGGGACGGCGCCAACGGCCTGTTCACCGAAAACCTGCTGCGCGAAATGCGCGTGCCCGGGGCCAAACTGGAAGACGTATTCAAGCGGGTGCGGCTGCAGGTGCGGCTCAAATCCAAGGGCCAGCAAATCCCCTGGGAAAGCACCTCGCTGGAAGAAGATTTTTATTTCACGCGCCCGCCCGAACAGCTTGCAAAAATTTCCGAAGAGAAGAAGGCCGCCCTGTTTGAGGAAGAGCTGGCCATCTGGAACGCCACCCAGGACGCCAGCACTGCGGCCCCTTTTAGCGACTACCTGGCGCGCTACCCCAATGGCAAGTTTTCGCAACTCGCGCAGGTGCAACTCGACCGCCTGCTGAAAAAGCAGGGGGAGAAAAAAGTGGAGTTGGCCAGTGCGGCCAGCAACCCCTTTACCAACGGCACCGTGGCCGCCGTGGGGCGCTATATGGTGGGAGACAGTTTTACTTTCGAGCTGCGCGACGGCCTGAGCAACGCCGTCAGCAAGACCTTCCGCGAAGTGGTCTCGGATGTCGATGAGACGCAAATCGAATTCAACGATGGCGCGCTGGTGCTGGACATGCTGGGCAACGAGGTCAAGTCGCAAAACCCGCGCTTCCTGACTCCGGCACAACTGTTTCCGGCCGAGTATTCGGTGGGCGCCAAGTGGAGCACCCAGTTCGGCTGGCTCAAGGGCAATGGGGACCGCAGCGTGATGGCGCTGGACATGAAGGTGGTCAGCCGCGAACCCTTCACCACACCCGCCGGCACCTTCAATGCCTTCAAGGTGACCGGGGCCGGCTGGGTGGCCGGGGGAACCTACTGGACCATCGCCTACTGGGTAGACCCCGGCCGTTGTCTGCGCCCCTTGCAGTTTGAGATGTACACGCGCGGCGGGGGCAAGAAAGGCATCATCGCCGACCGAACGGTGCTGGTGAAGTTTTCACAAAAAACCGCACACGCGTAAACAGACCGGGCCGCCAACACAGGGCACAGCAGCAGCCCTTACTTTGCCGGCTTGAGGTAAAAGTCTCCGTCGGCCTGGTCGTACAGGGCCGGTGTCTGCTCATGGCCTACCGAACGGGCCAGGGCAATCACCTGGCTGCGCACATTGCGCAAAACACGGTCCACCGAGACTCCGGGCTTGTCAATTTCTTTCAGAAAGGTGCGGGTGAAAACCCCGTTCGGGTTCTTGTCGGCAGGGCCCAGGTTGTCCAGCGCCTGCTGCCCGGTGCCGGCGGAAAAAATAACCATCTGGCCGGTGGCTGCCGAGGTGGGCGCCAGCCCGCGGCCACCAATGGCACGACCGGCCAGCTTGAAGGGGTTGTCGCGGCAGGCATCGACCACCACCAGGGTGAACTTGGCCTTTTGCTCGCTCATGTCATCCAGAATGCGCTGCAGCTGTATGGCTTCGTCCTTTACCTGGGCTTCGTTTTCGCCCTGGATGTCGGTGGGCAGCAGGTAGTTGGTGGCGCCGATCTGCGTACCGTGCCCGGCGTAATAAAACAGCACCTCATCGCCGCCCTGAATGCTCTCGCGGAAGGTGCGCAGCGCCTTCTTCATGTGCTTTTCATCCAGATCCAGCTGCATGCTGACCTGGTAGCCCAGGCCCTCCAGCGATTTGCCGATGGCCCGCGCATCGGCCCTGGCATTCACCAGTTTGTTGACGAACTGGTAGTTGTCATTGCCGATGACCAGGGCCTTGCGGTTGGCATAGACCGGGGCCGTGGCCTTGGCCGCTTGCAGCGCGGCCAGTGCTTCGTCCTTCTTTTGTTGGGCCGCCAGCGCTTTGGCTTCGGCGTCCTGCTTGCGCTGGAGCTCCACAGCCACCCGTTCGTCTTCCACTTTTTTCTTCGCAGCGGCCAGTTGCTCCTGCTCTTCCTGCTGGCGCTTGAGTTCCGCCGCCTGGCGCGCCTGCTCCTGCTTGCGCTGCGACTCGGCCACGCGTTCGTCTTCCACCTTTTTCTTCGCAGCGGCCATTTGCTCCTGCTCTTCCTGCTGGCGCTTGGACGCTGCCGCCAGGCGGTCCTGCTCCTGCTTGCGCTGCGCCTCAGCCACGCGCTCGTCTTCCAGCTTCTTCTTTGCCGCAGCGGCGCTGGCTTCTTCCTGCAACTGCGCCTGCATCTGGGCAAACAAGCGGTCGGCTTCCTGCCGGCGTTTTGCCGCCAGGGCCATTTGTTCCTGATCCTGCTTGCGCTTCGCATCCGCCAGGGGATCCTGTGGGCTGACCAGCGCCACGGCGGCTGGCGCCACCGTGTCTCCTACCAGGCGCAGATTGGCCGACTCCTGCAAGTCTTGCGGCAGCAGCGCCAGCGCCGTGCGCGCCTCCTCCAGCCCCTGGCGCGCGGCCCTGGTCAACCACAGGGCGGAGCGCACCTCGTCTTTGGCAATGCCAAGGCCCAGGCGGTAGGCATTGGCCAGTTGAAATTGCCCCTTGGCCGATCCGTTTTGGGCAGCGTACTCAAACAAGGAAAAGGCTTTTTGCGCGCTGGGGGCAAGGCCACGCCCGTCGCGCACCATCAGTCCCAGGTCACTGCTGGAATCAAAGTCGCCCTGGTCACCGAGCTGGCTGAACAGCGCCACGGCACGGGCCTCGTCCCGCGCCACGCCGGCACCGTCGGCATAGAGCCAGGCCAGACCGTTCTTGCCGCGCGCGCTGCCCTGGGCCGCCGAGCGGCTGAACAGGTCCCAGGCATGCCGTTCATCCCGCTTGACACCCGTGCCGTTGCGATAGGCCCAGCCCGCCAGGGCTTGTGCCTCGGCACCTTCCGGGTCGCCGGCCCAGCGTTTGGGCGCATCAAAGTCCAGGGCCCGGCTAATGTCCAGCAGGCCACCATCGTTTTGCAACGCCACTTGCCGGTTGACCTCTTCCAGCGTCTCGCAGCTGGCCGCCGTCTTGGCAAAAAAGGAATCGGCATTGGCATCCACCAGTTGCTTGGTCCACACCTGCAAGGCCACATTGCTGACGCCGCTTGCCTGCGCTTGAAACGCCGTGCGAAGGCTGTCGGACGCCACCCCCAACAGGCCCGTACGCACAATGGCATCGATCGCGATGGCGCGCTCACCCGGTTTGCCCAGACGGGTCTGCACCAGCACGGCGGCTTCGGCAGCGCCCCAGCCGGGGCGCGGAATATTGCCCAGCACGCCGGGCCACAGTGCGCCGGCCGCATCCGCCGTCTCGCGCCAGGCATCGAAGCTGGGCCCCAGGGCCAGCACGCGGCTGCATTGCTGGAGGTTGACGACCTGGCGGTTGTTATAGCTGTGGTTTTGCAGGGCCAGCGGGTCCGGCTTGTCGCAGGCCAGGTCGCGCAGGCCGGCATTGCCGGCGGCCACACGCAGCACCAGGAACTGCACCGGAGCAAAAGAAAGGCGGTTGCTGAGGATCACCACATCCCAGGCTTCGTCGAGGCGCTGCCTGAAATGCATGCCGACGACCCACTCGCCTTCCGGCAGGGTGATGGAGCGGTCGGGGCCAAAGGCAACAGACCCGCTCAGGGTCTGCCCCAGCACATATTGCGCCCAGCCGCTGGCGCTGCCCAGTGCCAGCGCAATGGCCAAAATCAGCGGGTGCAATCGCATGGCTGGCTTTCCTATCCCTGGATTGATGTTCGGTAACGCCCATGGCGTGCGCCTGAGCATATACCGCAGGTGGCAGCCCGAGAGCGAAACAAGACCCTGTTTGACGGGCATCAATGCCCATGCCTGCCGCTAAGGCCCCGGGGCAGAAGCGCCGGCTTCAGTTGCTGCCGGCTTCGGGCGAGACGCCCAGCTCCGCGCACAGCTTCTGCACCACCTGGCGCAGCTGCGCCACTTCCTGCTCCAGCCGGTCTATGCGCTCGGCGTTGCCGCCGGCATGGCCACTGCGCGCCGCTTCCAGTTCGGACAGGTCCACCGGGCCACACAGCAGATGGGCCCAGCGCTGCTCGCGCGTGCCGGCCAGGCGCGGCAGCTTGACCACCAGGGGGCCGCCCTTTTCGTCCGAGCGCTCCAGCAATTCGTCCAGAAAGCCCTCCACCGAGGAGATATCGGCAAACTTGTACCAGCGCTCGGTGTTCAGGCGCAATTCGCCTGCGGTCTGCGGGCCGCGCAGCATCAGCATGCCCAGGATGACGGCCGACTGTTCAAACACGTTCATGCCGCGCTGGAAGTTATGGGTGAACTTGGTGGTGCGCCCACCAGTGGTCTCGTGCACCAGGCCCAACTCGCGCAAATGGGCCACGGCGCCGGCCACCTGGGCCTCGTCCAGCTCCATCAAGGGGTCGCGCGTGGTCTTCTGGTTGCAGCCCAGCATCAGGGAGTTGAGTGACAGCGGGTAGCTGTCGGGCACGGTGCGCGCCTTTTCCATCAGGGTGCCCAGGACGCGGGCTTCGATGGCGGAGAGGACGGGGGTGGTGTGGGTTGGCGTGGTCATGGGGAATGCGGGTTGGATGCGGGGATTCTATAGAGCGGCCCGTTGCGCGCGGCTTGCCCGCCGCCCTTGAAATCCCGAAAAGCCAGCCCTATTTTTTGCACTGAAGCCGCCGGATGGGCCGGCGGCCCCAAGGAGTCTCGTTATGTACCGAAACTACACCACCAGCGACCTTCTTTCCGAACTGGGTCGCTTGCAACGCCAGTTCCAGAAATTTTCCAGCGCGTCCTCCAGCATCCGCGGTTTGGGGCGCACCGAATTTCCGGCGCTCAACATAGGCGGCACGCCCGAGTCACTGGAAATCTATGCCTTCGCACCCGGACTGGACCCGGCCTCCATCGATGTAACGGTGGAGCGTGGCGTGCTGACCCTGTCGGGCGAGCGCAAGTCCGAACTGCTGGAGGAGAGCAAGAGCCGCTCCATCCATATCAATGAGCGGTTTTCCGGCCATTTCCGCCGAGCCATCAGCCTGTCGGACGATGTGGACCCGACCCAGGTCACGGCCAAATACAACGACGGCATTCTATGCATCAGCGTCAAGCGCCGCGAATCGGCACAGCGCCGGCAGATTGAAATCCAGTAAGGCAAGGAGAACCAGATGATGGAAAACCAGACCGTGAAAAACCAGGAAGCCCAACAGGCCGAGGATGCAGTCATGACACCGCAGGTGGACGTGCTGGAGGATGCCTCCGGCATTACCTTGTATGCCGACCTGCCGGGCGTGGCCAAGGACAAGCTGCGGGTGCGGCTGGAGTCCGACACGCTCACGCTGGAAGGCGAGATCAACCTGCCGTTGATCAAGGACTTGCAGGTCACGCACATGGAAGTGCCGGTGCCGCGCTGCCGGCGCACCTTTACCCTGGGCCAGGAACTGGACCGCGACAAGGTGGTGGCCGAGTTCAAGCAGGGCGTGCTCAAGTTGCACATCCCCAAGTTGGAGCATGTCAAACCGCGCCGGATCGAGGTGCAGGTGGCCTGAGCGACCGACGGCCCGGGTTCGGCCGGCCGGAACACCACCCGGCCGGCCGCCTGGCGGCCTATAGCCCCAATCGCTTTACACCATTGAAACCATCAATTAGCACTCTCTATACAGGAGTGCTAATATCATGGTCATGAACACAAGGAGTTCTGCCATGACTGCTTCCATTACCCTCCCGCGCACCGCACTGAGTGTGACCAACCCCTGGTCCCTGGTGCCGCCGCTGGGCAATCTGGACGCCTACATCTCAGCGGCCAACCGCCTGCCCATGCTCACCCTGGAGGAAGAGCAGGAGTTCGCGCGCAAGTTCAAGAATGACAACGACCTGGAAGCCGCCGGAAAGCTGGTGCTCTCGCACCTGCGCCTGGTGGTGTCCGTGTCGCGCCAGTACCTGGGCTACGGCCTGCCGCATGGCGACCTGATCCAGGAAGGCAATGTGGGCCTGATGAAGGCCGTCAAGCGCTTTGACCCCGACCAGGGCGTGCGCCTGGTGAGCTACGCCATGCACTGGATCAAGGCCGAAATCCACGAATACATCCTGAAGAACTGGCGCATGGTCAAGGTGGCCACCACCAAGGCCCAGCGCAAGCTGTTTTTCAACCTGCGCTCCATGAAGCAGCGCTTCAAGAGCGACGATGCCGCCGCCGACCTGGGCACGCACCGCGACACGCTCAACCCCGAGCAGGTGAACGCGATGGCGCGCGAGCTCAAGGTCAAGCCCGAAGAAGTGCTGGAGATGGAAATGCGCCTGTCCGGCGGCGATGTGCTGCTGGACCCGAGCCCGTCGGACGACGGTGAAGACGCCTTTGGCCCGATTGCCTACCTGACCGACACCAACCACGAGCCCCTGGCCATGATCGAGGCGCGCCAGCGCGATGTGCTGGCTACCGACGGCATTGCCACGGCCCTGGACAGCCTGGACCCCCGCAGCCGCCGCATCGTGGAAGAACGCTGGCTTAAGGTCAATGATGACAACTCCGGCGGCATGACGCTACACGACCTGGCAGACGAATACGGCGTCAGCGCAGAGCGCATCCGCCAGATCGAAGTGGCGGCCATGAAGAAGATGAAGACGGCGCTGGCGGCCTACGCCTGAGCCGCATCTCCTGCCGCCACGCGGCAGGGGTCAAACGCAAAACCCGGACCACGCCCTGTGAAGGGCTCCCGGCGCACCAAAGGCAAACCGGTGCCACGCCCCATCACCGCGTCGTAGCGGGCGTTTCATTTCGCCTTTGTAAAGTAAAAAAGCTTTCCTAGAATAAGCCTTCATCTGTCATCTGCAAGAGCAGAAATCGGCGGCCGGCTTGACACGCGCGCGTCGCCTCACCCGGCAGGGGAGCACAGGGTGATGCCAGCGACAGCGTGGTGGATGGCAATATCAAGCGCAGCGCCATTGCCGTGGCAACCCGGACCTTTAACCAGCTCCCAGGCTTCCCGCCTGCGCGAGCCGGTTCAGCCATCGACGCACTTATTTGCTGCGATCCCGGTGGTGTGGGCCTGGGCATAGTGAACTTCTTGAAGGACAGCAAATAGGTGCCATGGCCCCAAAGGGGCGAATGCGGCACCAACGGGGGAAGTTCTCACTGCTGCCCACAGGCGCAATTGGCTCTGTGGTGAGGGGGTGGATGGATCCGGACCTTGCAAGCACTTCGGTCAGGCGGAGCTTCACAGGGCCGCCGGAAGACCATATCCGCAATATCAAGAACCCGTTCAGAGCGCGCGTCCGCGCAGCCCTGGATACCTTGGACCTCCTAGCGCAGTCTCAACCCATCACAGGAGCACGTTGTCATGACCCTACCCACCACCTCCTCCCGCCTCGGCAAAATGCAGCGTGTCCGCGCATTGAAACCAAAGTCGGTCGCGTTTGCCGCCGCGCTGACCTGCCAGCTCATGGGCATGCAGGGCGTTTTCGCGCAATCCATGACGCCGGCCAACACCTCGGCCTCTGCCAAGCTGGCATCGAATGGTGCAACCATCCTCAGCATCGCGAATCCCAATACGCGCGGACTGTCGTACAACCCGCTCACCCGCATGGACGTCACCGCCTCCGGCGCCGTGATCAACAATGCGTTGCAGCAGACCAGCACACAGCTTGCCGGCACCATAGACGCCAACAAAAACCT
>CANBTQ010000061.1 GCA_947372425.1 Comamonadaceae bacterium
AACCCCGCGGGAAAGGAAAAAACTACGATTGAACCAACCGCTTCGAATTCGCAATCGACATCAATATCCCCAACGCCAACCCCAAGGTCACCATGGCCGTTCCGCCATAGCTGATGAACGGCAAGGGCACGCCAACAACAGGAAGAATGCCACTCACCATGCCCATGTTCACAAAGGCGTAGGTGAAGAAAATCATGGTCAGGCTGCCGGCCAGCAGGCGCGCAAACAACGTGGGCGCCTCCAGCGCAATCGCCAGGCCGCGCAGGATCAGGAAGATGAAGGCGGCAATCAGGCACAGATTGCCCAGCAGCCCGAACTCCTCCGAGAACGCGGCAAAGATGAAGTCGGTGGTGCGCTCGGGGATGAACTCCAGATGCGTCTGCGTGCCCTGCATAAAGCCCAGACCGAAGACCCCGCCCGAGCCAATGGCGATCATGCCCTGGATGATGTGAAAGCCCTTGCCCAGCGGATCGCGCGAGGGGTCCAGCAGGGTGCAGATGCGTTGCTGCTGGTAGTCGTGCAGCACCGGCCAGCGCATGCCGTCGGCGCACAGCGTGGGCTCAAACACCACGATCAGCACCACGCCGATCAGCCCCAGCACAATCGGCGGCACGATCAGCTTCCAGCTCATGCCGGCAAAGTAGATCACCGACATGCCGGCCGCCAGAATCAAGAGCGCCGTGCCCAGATCGGGCTGCTTGATGATCAGCGCCACCGGCACCGCCAGCAGCACCGTGGCCACCACAAAGTCCAGCGGGCGCAACTGGCCCTCGCGCTTCTGAAACCACCAGGCCAGCATCAGCGGCATGGCGATCTTCAGCACCTCACTGGGCTGTATCGTCACCCCCACATTGAGCCAGCGCTTGGCGCCTTTCTTGGTGACACCGAACACCGCCACCGCAATCAGCAACGCCACGCCCAGGGTGTAAAGCGGCACGGCCAGCGCCATCAGGCGCTGCGGCGGGATCTGCGCCACGACAAACATGATGCCGGCCGCGATCAGCATGTTGCGGGCATGGTCTTCAAAACGGGTGCCGTGGTCCCAGCCCGAGGAATACATGGTGAGCATGCCGCCGCAGGCCAGCAAAAACACGGCAAATGCCAGCGGGCCGTCAAAGCCGGTGAACCAGGGCGCGATGCGCTGGCGCAGCGACGGTTGGGAAAATGGAGAGGCCATGGGCGCAATTATCCCGCCAAGCCTGCCACCCCGGCCGGCTTGCCGCAAAATCCGGCATGGTCACCACCCACCTTCTTTACCTGCACGGCTTTCGCTCGTCCCCCCAATCCGCCAAGGCGCGCCTGATGGCGCAGCACATGGCTGCACACCATCCGGACCTGGTCTGGTACTGCCCGCAGCTGCCGCCCTCGCCGCGCGAAGCCATGGCCCTGGTGGCAAGCGCCACCGCCGCCTGGCCATCCGACCGCATGGCGGTGATCGGCTCGTCCCTGGGCGGCTTTTACGCCACCTGGGTGGCCGAACAGCGCGGCTGCCGCGCCGTGCTGCTGAACCCGGCGGTGAATCCGGCGCGCGACCTGGAGAAATACATTGGCGAGCAGACCCAGTTCCACGCACCCGAGGAACACTTTTACTTCAAGGCCGAGTACGTGCAGGAGCTGCGCGACCTGGCTTGTGGCCCCTTGCGCCAGCCGACGCACTACTTCAGCATCCTGGCCAAGGGCGACGAGGTGCTGGATTGGCGCGAAATGCACGCCCGTTACCAAAGCGGCAAAGTGCTGTTGCTCGAAGGGGGCGACCATGCCATCAGTGACTTTGCCCAGCACGTGCCGGCCGTCATGGCCCATCTGGGACAATCCCCCCATGTATTTATTGTTTGAAGAAGCCGGAAAATTCATGGCCGGTCGGGTGCTGTCGGAGGCGGACGCCTCTGCACAGGTGGAGTTGGACAGTGGCAAGCGCGTCAAGGTCAAGACCAGCAACATGCTGATCAAGTTCGAAAAGCCTGCGCCGGCTGCCTTTGTCGAGGCGGCGCAAGCCTGTGCCGCCGGCATCGAGCTGGAAATGGCCTGGGAGTTTGCACCCGAGGAAGAGTTCGGCTTTGCCGACCTGGCGCGCGACTACTTTTCGGACAACGCCACGCTGGAGCAACAGTCCGGCATGCTGTTCAAGCTGTTCGAGGCCCCGCACTATTTCCGCCGCGCCGGCAAGGGACGCTTCAAACGGGCGCCAGCCGACATCATTGCCCAGGCCCTGGCCGCCATCGAGAAAAAGCGCCTGATTGCCGAGCAGATCATCGTCTGGGCCCAGGAGCTGGGCGCGGGCAGTTGCCCACAGGCCATCCAGGACCAGCTGTACAAGATCCTGTTCAAGCCCGACAAGAACGCGCCCGAATACAAGGCCGTGGTGGAAGCATCCCGTGCCACCCACACCGCGCCGCTGGAACTGCTGCAAAAGGCTGGCGCCATCCGCTCGCCCTACCTGTTCCACTGGAAGCGATTCCTGCTGGAAAACTTTCCCAAGGGCACCGGCTTTCCGGCCATCACGGCGCCGCCGATTGCCGACGAACTGCCGCTGTCACCGGCGCAGGCCTTCTCGATCGACGATTCGCAGACCACCGAAATCGACGATGCCCTGTCCGTGCAAGGCCTAGGCAGCGGCACCGTCATTGTCGGCATCCACATTGCCGCCCCCGGCCTGGCCATCCAGCCGGGCAGCCCGGTCGATGTGCTGGGACGCGCCCGCCTGTCCACCGTCTACATGCCCGGCTACAAGGTCACCATGCTGCCCGACGAGGTGGTGCAGACCTATACCCTGCAGGCCGGGCGCGACTGCCCGGCCGTGTCCTTGTATGTGACGCTGGACGAGGCAACGCTGGAGATCAAGGGCAGCGAGACCAAGCTGGAGCGCGTGCCCATTGCCCACAACCTGCGCCACGACCAGCTCGATGCCATCGTCACCGAACCCTGGCTGCAGGACCCGGCCTTTCACCACGCCAGTGAACCCGAAGCGCTCACCGGCCTGCGCGTGCAGCTGGCGTTCCTGCACCGCCTGGCCAAAAACCTGAAAGCCAAGCGCGAAGTGGTGCGCGGCAAGCCCGAGACCTTTAACCGCCCGGACTACAACTTCCGTCTGGTGCGCAGCGACCCGTCGCTGGCCGGCACCGAGCCCACCGGCGACGAGGTGGTGGAAATCAGCACCCGCATGCGCGGCGCGCCGCTGGACCTGATCGTGGCCGAGGCCATGATTCTGGCCAACAGCACCTGGGGCAACTGGATGGCCGAAATGGGCGTGCCCGGCATTTACCGCAGCCAGGCCTCGCTGGCGCCGGGCGTCAAGGTGCGCATGGGCACGCGCGCCCTGCCCCACGCCGGCATTGGCGTGCCCAGTTACGCCTGGAGCACCTCACCGCTGCGCCGCTACACCGACCTGGTGAACCAGTTGCAAATCATTGCCTGCGCGCGCCACGGCAAGACGGCGGCGCTGGTGGCGCCCTTCAAGCCCAAGGATGCCGAGCTGTTCTCCATCATCAGCAGTTTTGATGCAGCCTACAGTGCCTACAACGGCTACCAGAACGGCATGGAGCGCTTCTGGACGCTGCGCTACCTGGAGCAGAACACCATTTCCGAGGTGGTAGCCAGCCTGTTCAAGGAAAACCTGGTGCGTGCCGACGACATTCCGCTGGTGCTGCCGGTGATGGGCGCGCAAGGCCTGCCGCGCGCCGCCAAGGTGCGCGTGAAACTGGGTGCGATTGACCTGATCACACTGGACGTGAACGGCACGGTGCTGGAGCGGCTGGATGCGCCACTGCCCGAGACCACGGACGAAGAAGCGGAAGACGACGAAGACGTGGCTGGCCCGATTGCGATTGCCGTCGATGTGAGCGACACCAGCGAAGCTTCTGGCGATAATCCGGCCCAGTGATCCTCCAAAAATACAGCACACTGCAACTCGCCCTGGGTGCATCCATCGCGGTGCATGCGGTGCTGTTATCGGTGCGCTTCGTGGACCCGGAATCCTTTAACCGGGTGTTTCAGGACACGCCGCTGGAGGTCATCCTGGTCAATGCCCGCACCAACGAGAAGGCCGACAAGGCCAAGGCCATTGCGCAGGCTGCCCTGGCCGGTGGCGGTGACGCCGACAAGGGCCGCGCCACCAGCCCCCTGCCCCCTTCCGAGTTCACCGACAGCGGTGAAACCATGGAGATGGTCAGCCCCAGCAAGCTGCAGAACCTGCGCGAGCAGCAAAGCGTGCTGCTGTCTGCCGTGCGGGCCCAGATTGCCAGCCTGCCGCCGCCCGACCCCAAAGAGCTGAGCAACAAGGCCGACCTGATCCAGCGTGAAGAAAAGCGCCGGCAACTGGCCAAGCTGCTGGCCGAGATTGAGCGCCGCATCAACAGCGAAAACTCGCGGCCCAAGAAGCGCTACATCAGCCCCTCCACCCGGGAAGAGGTCTATGCCGTGTACTACGACAGCCTGCGGCATGCGATTGAAGACCGGGGCACCGAAAACTTTCCCACCGCCAACGGCAAGAAGCTGTATGGCGAGCTGACCATGATCGTGACTGTCAACTTTGACGGCCGTGTGCTCGCCACCGAAGTGGTGGCCAGTTCGGGTGACGCCCTGCTGGACCGGCGCGCCGCCGCCATTGCCCGCAGCGCCGGCCCCTTCGGCCCGTTCAACGCAGCCATGCGCAAGCAGGCCGACCAGATTCTGGTGGTGTCGCGCTTTCGCTTTACCCGTGACGAGACCCTGCAAGCCCGGGTCAGTGCCCCCCCATGAAAGCAATCTGGCGTTGGCTGGGCCTGTGTGCCCTGGTCTTTGTGTGTCTGCAGGTCTATTTTGTGGGCCGCATCGCCCTGATGCTGGTGGTGGACCCGCAGTCCACCGCCTTCCAGCGCTCGGAAGCCTGGCGCATCGCCCATGACAAGGGCGCCCTGCCCTGGCGCCAGCAATGGGTGGAGTACGGGCAGCTGTCCGACAACCTCAAGCGCGCCGTGCTGGCGTCGGAAGACGATGGCTTTGCCACCCACGACGGCGTGGACTGGGATGCGCTGGAAAAGGCCTGGGCCAAAAACAGCAAAGCCGAACAACGGGCCGAACTCAAAGGCACGGCCAAGCCACCCAAGGTGGTGGGCGGCTCCACCATTACCCAGCAGCTGGCCAAGAACCTGTTTCTCTCGGGCGAGCGCAACCTGTTTCGCAAGGCCCAGGAATTTGTGCTGACCATGGCACTGGAGGCGCTGCTGGGCAAGAAGCGCATTCTGGAGATTTACCTCAACAGCGTGGAATGGGGCGAGGGCGTGTTCGGTGCCGAGGCGGCGGCCCAGCATTACTTTCGCAAGCCCGCCGTCAAGCTCAGCGCCTATGAGGCGGCCCGGCTGGTGGTGATGCTGCCACGCCCCAAGTATTTCGAGAAGACGCCCAACTCGGCCTATCTGAGCGGCCGCGCCGGCGTGATTGCGGCGCGCCTGGGCGACGCGCGCCTACCCTGAAACCCTGCCGGTCTGGGTTATGCTGCGCAGGCCTGATGCACAGGCCCCGATGACACATAACGGAGACAAGACAATGGACATGACACGTCGCCAGCTTCTGGCAAACACCGGCGCGCTTGCGCTGCCCCTGGTGGCTGGTAGTGCCTTCGCGCAAACAGCCGAATTCACGCTCAAGTTCGGCAGCAACCTGCCCGCCATCCACCCCCTGAATGTGCGCGCCACCGAGATGGCCGCCAACCTCAAGGCCGAATCCAAGGGCCGCATCGACCTGCAGGTCTACCCCAACAACCAGCTCGGCAATGACACCGACATGCTGTCGCAGATGCGCTCGGGCGCGCTGGATTTCATGACCCTCTCGCCGCTGATTCTGGGCACCCTGGTGCCGGCCGCGCAGATCAATGGCGTGGGCTTTGCCTTCAAGGACTACAACCAGGTCTGGGCCGCCATGGACGGCGAGCTCGGCGCCCATGTGCGCAAGCAGATCGCCGCCACCGGCACCATCTTTGCCTTCGACAAGATCTGGGACAACGGCTACCGCCACGTCACCAACAGCGTGCACCCCATCGCCAAACCGGACGACCTCAAAGGCCTGAAGCTGCGCACGCCGCCCGGCCCGATGTGGGTGTCCATGTTCAAGGCGCTGGACGCATCCCCCACCCCGCTGAACTTTGCCGAGGTTTACTCTGCCCTACAGACCAAGGTGGTGGACGGCCAGGAAAACCCGCTGGCCATCATCTCGGCGGCCAAGCTCAACGAGGTGCAGAAGTACTGCTCGCTGACCGGCCACATGTGGGACGGCTACTGGTTCATGGGCAACAAGAAGCTGTTCGAGCGCCTGCCCGCCGACCTGCAGGCCCTGATGGCCAAGCACGTGGCCGCCTCGGCCGCCTTGCAACGCGCCGACATCCGCAAGGCCAATGACACGTTGCAAACCGAACTCAAGGCCAAGGGCATGGCCTTCAACGACGCACCGGCCGATGCCTTCCGCGACAAGCTGCGCAGCGCCGGCTTCTATGCCGACTGGCACAAGAAGTTTGGCGACGAGGCCTGGGGCCTGCTGGAAAAGTACACCGGTAAATTGTCTTGAAGCCGGCGGTGCCAGCAGCGCAAGAGGCTGCTTACACCGGCCCCTTGCGCTGGATCTTCCGACTGGAAGCCCTGCTGGGCGCGCTGGTGCAGTTGTGCGCCGGTGCCCTGGTGCTGGCCTGCATGGTGGTGCTGTTCTCCGGCGTGTTCTCGCGCTATGTGCTGCACGACTCGCTGGCCTGGTCGGACGAGCTGGCCTCCATCCTGTTCCTGTGGCTGGCCATGCTGGGTTCGGTGCTGGCGCTGCGCCGCGGCGAGCACATGCGCATGACGGCCTGGGTGAACCGCGCCACGCCCGAGCGCCGCGCCTTTTATGAGGCCTTGGGCCTCACCGCCTGCCTGGCCTATCTGGCCATGGTGGCCCTGCCAGCACTCAGCTTCGCGCAGGACGAAGTCGCCGTCACCACCCCGGCGCTGGAAATCTCCAACGCCTGGCGCGCCGCCGCCCTGCCCATCGGCATGGGCCTGATGGCGCTGTTCGGGCTGTTCCGTCTGCTGCGCGATTCCAGCCTCAAGCAGGCAGCACTTGCCGTTGTGCTGATGGCCGCGTTGGTGGCTGCCTTCTGGTTCGCCAGCCCCTGGCTGATGCACCTGGGCAAACTCAACCTGCTGGTCTTTTTTGTCGGCGTGGCCGGTGCCTGCGTCTTCACCGGCATCCCCATTGCCTTTGCCTTCGGCCTGGCCACCGTGGGTTATCTGGGCTTGAGCACCAGCATGCCGCTGAGTGTGGTGATCGGCCGCATGGACGAGGGCATGTCGCACATGATTCTGCTGGCCGTGCCGCTGTTCATCTTTCTGGGCCTGCTGATTGAGATGACCGGCATGGCGCGCGCCATGATCCAGTTCCTGGCCGGCCTGCTCGGCCATGTGCGCGGCGGCCTGTCCTATGTGCTGGTGGCGGCCATGTATTTGGTGTCGGGCATCTCCGGCTCCAAGGCGGCCGACATGGCGGCGATTGCGCCGGCCCTGTTCCCCGAGATGAAGAAGCGCGGCGCCAAGCCGGGCGAACTGGTGGCCCTGCTGGCCGCAACCGGCGCGCAGACCGAAACCGTGCCACCCAGCCTGGTGCTGATCACCATCGGCTCGGTCACCGGTGTCTCGATAGCGGCGCTGTTTACCGGCGGCCTGCTGCCTGCCCTGGTGCTGGGGGCCATGCTCTGCGGCGTGGTCTGGTGGCGCAACCGCGGTGAGGATTTGAGCCATGTGGTGCGCGTGCCCATGCAGCAGGTAGCCTGGCTGTTTGTGGTGGCCTTCCCGGCTCTGGCCCTGCCCTTTGTGATCCGCGCGGCGGTGGTGCAGGGCATTGCCACCGCCACCGAGGTGTCGACCATCGGCATCGTCTATAGCGTGTTGGCCGGACTCTTGATCTACCGCCAGTTTGACTGGCGCCGCTTGTTCCCCATGCTGGTGGACACGGCCTGTCTGTCGGGCGCCATTTTGCTCATCATCGGCACCGCCACCGGCATGGCCTGGGGCCTGACGCAGTCGGGCTTCTCGCGCCTGCTGGCGGAGGTGATGACCGGCCTGCCCGGCGGCGCGGCCATGTTTCTGCTGGTGTCGATTGCGGCGTTTACCGTGCTGGGCTCGGTGCTGGAGGGCATACCGGCCATCGTGCTGTTCGGGCCGCTGCTGTTCCCGGTGGCGCGTCAGTTGGGCGTGCACGATGTGCACTATGCGATGGTGGTGGTGCTGTCCATGGGCCTGGGGCTGTTTGCGCCGCCGCTGGGTGTGGGCTACTACGCCGCCTGCGCCATTGGCCTGGTCAACCCGGACGAGGGCATACGGCCCATCCTGGGTTACATGCTGGCTCTGCTGATCGGCACCGTGATCGTGGCCAGCGTGCCCTGGATCTCCATCGGCTTTCTGTAACGCGCGGCGGCGCCGCGCGCTTTATTCCGCCCACACCACGGCCGCGCCGGCTTGGCTCCAGGCCTCCAAAAAAGGCGCGTAGTTTTGCTCAATGCGGGGCCGGCGCGCCTTCATGGTGGGCGTCAACTGGCCGCTCTCTATGGTCCAGGGCAGCGTGGTCAACACCAAAACCTCCAGCTTCTCATGCGGATCCAGCCCGGCATTCACGCGCCGCAAATGCGCCTCGAAGTCCGTGGCCAATTGCGCTCTTGCCGCCGGCAAGCTGGCACGCGCCGCCTCGTTGAGCACCACCACCGCAAGCGGCTGCGGCAGATTTCCACCCATCACCAGGCAAGTCTCCACCGCCGGGTGCTGCGACAGCTGCTGCTCAATCGGCGCCGGCGCCACGTACTTGCCCTTGCTGGACTTGAAGTTGTCCTTGATGCGCCCAACGATGCGCAGGCAGCCATGGACATCGATGACGCCAGTGTCGCCGGTATGCAGCCAGCCATCCGGCGTGAACAACTCCTGCGTGAGCTGCGGCTCGCGGTAGTAGCCGACGGTGGCGCCCGGCGACAACAGCTGCACCTCGTCGGTGGCCGGGTCAATGCGCTGCTCCACGCCGTCAATCGGCGGGCCCACGGTGCCCGGGTGCAGGTCACCGGGCCGTCCGATGTGTGAGGCATTGGCCACTTCGGTCATGCCATAGCCCTCCGCAACCGGCAGTCCCAGGGCCGCAAACCACTGGATGATCTCAATCGAGAGCGGGGCACTGCCGCTGACGCAGTAGTCAGCCTGGTCCAACCCCAGGCCACGCAGGATCTTGCGCTGCACCATGCCGCACAACAGCGGCACGCGCAGCAGCCGGCTGAGGCGGGCCTGCGGCAAGCGCTCCAGCACGCCCTGCTGCAGCTTCTGCCAGATGCGCGGCACGGCGACAAACAGGGTGGGCCGGGCCCGGCGCAGATCGGTGGCAAAGGTGGCCAGCGACTCCGCAAAAAACAGCTGCCCGTCGGCGCGGTGCAGCATGCCGATTTCAACCGAGCTGCGCTCCATGATGTGGGCCAGCGGCAGGTAGGACAGGATGCGGCCCTGGCCGGGCAGATCCAGCACCGTCAGGGTGGACAAGGCAATAGCCGTCAGGGTGGCAAAGGTGTGCATCACGCCCTTGGCCTGGCCGGTGGTGCCCGAGGTGTAGATGATGGTGGCCAGGTCATCGCCCGGGCGCACCGGCTCTCCCAGCAGGGGCTCATGCTGTGCCAGCACATCGGCCCAATGGGCCGTGCAGCGCGCAAGGGCCGCTGCCGGCGCCAGCGGCAGGGTTATGGCCAGCACGCTGACATCCACACCCTGCAACAGACTGGCGTCGTCGAGCTTGCCGATAAAGCAGGCCAGCGCACCGCTGTGCACCAGCGTCTGGCGCAGGTGGTCTGCCGCCTGCATCGGGTACAGCGGCACCGACACATGGCCGGCCATCCAGATGGCAAAGTCGGCGATCAGCCATTCGGCGCTGTTCTTGCCCAGTATGGCAATGCGCGAGCCTTCAGGCCAGCCTTGCGCGCGCAGAAAACCAGCCACGCGGCGGGCCTGGTCTGCCACGCCCTGCCAGGTGGTGTAGCGCAGGCGGCCGCCATCGAAGGGCTGCGTCATGACCCGCTGTGCACCCAGGGTACGTTCCCAGTGGTAGAGACGCTGCAGGGGCAGCAGTTGGTCGGCAATCTGCGGCGCCGTGGCACCCAGTGATTTCATGCGCATGCGTCCCCCCGGCAGGTGTTGGGTTGGTCAGCGCGCCACTCCGCTGCACGCGCTGCTGCACCCATGGTCACCGATTTCCGCGGTCCGGGCATACGGGGCTTACCCGCGCCCCGTCCGCTTCATTCAGCTAGCGAAGCGGGCGTAATACGCGGCAATGGCAGGTGTTTCGGCCACGCGCTGCATGTGGGCATGCACGGCAGGCGCGAGACGCTCCACCAGGTCGGTGGGCACATGGTCCAGGCGGCCGGAGCGCAGGCCACGCACATAGGCAAACACCTTCAGGTCGGCCACGGTGAGGCGATTGTCCGCATAGTACTGGTCGCCATGCGCCAGCAAGCGCTCCTGCAGCCAGCCCAGGTACGTTGTCAGGGGCCCTTCCACCAGCGCCGTGCGCGCGGCCAGCAGGGCCTCGCCGGTCAGGCCAAAGCTGCTCGCCAGCTTGTGGTTGGCATCTTCCACCACGCCCAGCACCTCGTCGCACAGCAGGGCCTGGTAGGCATCGGTGGGATACAGGCCGGCGAGCTTGCCCGCATAGCGGGTGATGGCATCGCTTTGTGTGATCTGCACACCGTCCACATGCAGCGTGGGCACCTGGCCGAAGGGCGTGGTCTTGCGCACCGCCGGAAACTCGGCAAAGGTAAAGCGGTAGTCCTCAAAGGCAATGCCGCCTATGTGCAAGGCCAGGCGTGCGGGTTCGGCACGGCCGGCATTGAAGTCGAAGTAAGTGAGTTTGAGATGGCTCATGGTGCGTCCCCGCAAAGTGGCCCCTGCGCGCCGCGCGCGCAGAGTGAGGCGGATTCTATGCGGCAGCGGCTTTTCGCCAGCGGACTCAACTAAGTTCGGGCATTTAACTATCTATTGATGCTGGTCAGTGTCTTTCCCTGCACCGCGGGGACACTCCACTGGTCTCGGCATTCATCACCCAACATCGCACCGGGCACAAGCGTTCGGTGTGAGGAATCAATGCTCCTGACCGTGTTCAGGCCCGGAGACACAACCCTTGAGGAGTGAACATGCTGAAGCTTTCGAAACTCGCCACCGCCGTGGCCTTGCTGGTTGCCGGTACCGCTGCCATCGCCGGTGAGGTGGAAGTGCTGCACTGGTGGACATCCGGCGGCGAGGCCAAGTCGGTCGCCGAACTCAAAAAGATCATGCAGGACAAGGGCCACACCTGGAAAGACTTTGCTGTGGCCGGTGGCGGTGGTGACAACGCCATGACCGTGCTGAAAAGCCGCGTGGTCGCAGGCAACCCCCCAGCTGCCGCCCAGATCAAGGGCCCGGCCCTGCAGGAGTGGGCCGCCGAAGGCGTGCTGGCCAACCTCGACCCGATTGCCAAGGCAGAGAACTGGGACGCACTGCTGCCCAAGGCCGTGGCCGACATCATGAAGTACAAGGGCAACTACATTGCCGCGCCGGTCAACGTGCACCGCGTCAACTGGATGTGGGCCAACGCTGCCGTGCTGAAAAAAGCCGGCGTTACCAGCACCCCCAGGACCTGGCCTGAATTCTTTGCCGCAGCCGACAAGGTGAAAAAGGCCGGCTTTATCGCCGTGGCGCATGGTGGCCAGAACTGGCAGGACTTCACCACCTTTGAGTCCATCGTGCTGGGCACAGGCGGCGCCAAGTTCTACAACGACGCCCTGATCAAGCTGGACCAGAAAGCACTGACAAGCCCGACCATGGCCAAGTCACTGGAAACCTTCCGCAAGGTGCATGGCTATGTGGACGCAGCCTCGCCTGGGCGCGACTGGAACCTGGCCACGGCCATGGTGATCCAGGAAAAGGCGGCCTTCCAGTTTATGGGTGACTGGGCCAAGGGCGAGTTCGCCAGCGCCGGCAAGGTACCGGGCAAGGACTACATCTGCGCAGCCGCTCCCGGCACCGACAACGCCTACACCTTCAACGTGGACTCATTCGCCATGTTCAAGCTCAAAGACGCGGCCGCCCAGAAGGCCCAGGCCGATCTGGCCTCCAGCATCATGGGTGTGCAGTTCCAGGA
>CANBTQ010000062.1 GCA_947372425.1 Comamonadaceae bacterium
GGGCTATTTTCGCAGGGATTGGGGCGCAGACCGTGTCCGGCGTGTAATCCACCCCATTTAAAAGTGTCACGGTTGGTAATTTGTCCGCCAGGCGTGCCACTCTGCGTGGTCCCACTGGGGCGAAGCAAGTCAGTTTGGGGCGGCCGGGTGCTGGGTGACACGGGCCAGCAGGCGCAGGTCCGGTCCCACCAGGGTGGGCGTCTGAAAGCGGAGCGGCAGCGCCTGGGTCAGCGCGGTCAGCGGCCCGAAATTGGCCATGTCCGCACCCTGGCCCAGAAGTTTGGGTGCCAGATAGACCAGAAATTCATCCACCAGACCTTCGCGCACCAGCGAGCCGTTGAGCTTGTGGCCGGCTTCCACATGCAGCTCGTTGATCTCGCGCTGGCCCAGGTCGCGCAGCAGGGCCGCCAGGTCGACCTTGTGGGTGGGACTGCCATCGGCGTGTTGACCGGATTTGTAGATGACGGTGGCGCCCTGCGCCGCTAAAGCCCCTGCTTTGGCGGCATCCTGCACGGCGGCATAGATGAACAGCTTGCGCCCTTCCATGAAGATGGGCGAGTCCAAGGGCGTCTGCAGCGCACTGTCCACCACCACCAGATGCGGCTGGCGTGGCGTTTGAACCAGGCGCACATCCAGCCGCGGCCGGTCTTGCAGCACCGTACCAATGCCGGTGAGAATGGCGCAGGCGCGCGCGCGCCAGGCGTGGCCATCGGCGCGCGCCTCGGGCGACGTAATCCATTGGCTGGCGCCGTTGGGCAGGGCGGTTTTGCCATCCAGCGAAGCGGCAATTTTCATGCGCACCCACGGTGTCTTGCGCTCCATGCGGCTGAAGAAACCGATATTGAGTTCACGCGACTGCACGGCCAAGGGGTGGTCCGGCGGCAGGCATTCGACGCCCACACCGGCTGCCTGCAGGCGTGCAAGACCTTGACCGGACACCAGCGGGTTGGGGTCTACATGGCTGGTGACCACGCGCCCGATTCCTGCGGCGATCAGGGCGTCACAGCAGGGACCGGTGCGGCCCTGGTGCGAGCAGGGCTCGAGCGTGACGTAGGCAATCGCCCCGGTAACCGCGTTGCCCCGTTGCTGCGCGTCCCGCAAAGCCATGACCTCGGCATGCGGGCCACCCGCCTGCTGCGTGCAGCCTTGCCCGAGCACGGTGCCGTCTGCGCTGGCAATGACGCAACCCACGGCCGGGTTGGGCGGCGGTGCCAGGCGGCCGGCAGTGGCCAGTCGCAGGGCCGCAGCCACATGCATTTCGGTGGTGGTCGATACGGGACTGTTGGCCAATTTACGCATGCATCAAGTTTCAAGAGCTCTGCCCGCTAGCAGATGATCGGCCCATATTACTCGTAGCGGGTCTCGATCCGCAGAATGCTGTTGACCGGTGATCCGTTGACCTGCCCGGGTGCAAACAGGGCATTGCCGAAGACCCGCACCACGGCATCGGAATAGGCCGCCGGAAGCTCGGAGCGTTCCAGTTCCGTGTGCACCACCACACCGGTTTCATCAATCCACAGCTTGAGTACCAGCGTGCCGGGGCTGCTGAGCAGTCTGGCCTCTGGTAGGTTCAGGTCGATGTCGCCCTGGGGTTCAGGTACCGAAGTCAGTTGATCCGGGTTCAGGAATGTATCCAGAGCAGCCGTATCCGGCTCGGAGTGCTTAGGGTCGGCTGCATCGGGCGCAGAAGGGAACCCTGCGTCGCTTGCAGGCAGTGCGACGTTGTTTTGTGCTGATGCAACAGCATCTGGCAACGGCCCGGCCGCTGGTGCCGCAAGGACTGTGCGTGGCGTGCCATGGACGCCGCTCTGGCGCACCATGGAAAAACGCAGGCGATGTTCAGGGCGGTCTTTCTGGTCAAAGCCATCCACCAGAAAGGCCGCCCCTACATGCATGGCGACCGACAGAGCACAGGCAAGGGCCAGCGGTTTAGTGCGCACCTTGCCCCTGCATCAGTTCAGCACACGCCAGGAGGTTTTGCGCACAGGTCCATTGGTGCCAGGTTGCGTGCCAATCACGGTGCTGACGGTGCCATCGCTCTTGGTCACGACCGTGGCAACATTTTTGGAAGTCAGTTGCACATTGGTCATGCCGACGATCAAGACATTGCCCAGGGATACCGCTATTGCGCCTTCGGGCGCAGAACTCAGTGCGGCACCATTGGAAATATCCAGCTTGTACAGCCAGGAGTTGCCGCCCGCCGAACAGGCATCCAGATTCGGGACATTGGTACCCACATACAACGCGTTGAGCACGATCAGCGGATTCACCGTGACACGCTCACCCGTGCCGATCAGGTCCAGATACCAGCCAATTCCATTGGTCCAGTCCACCTTCAAGGCGGTACCCGTGATGATGTTGTCTTTTGTCGCATTCACGGTGGCCGTGGCCTTTTGCACCACCATGGCCGGATTGGTCGCTGCCCGTACGTCTCCCAGACCCGTCTCGTCCCAATTGTCCTTGAGCGCGTAAATGGTTTGCTTGGCCGTGTTGGTCAAATCGCTCAAGCCCAGGTACTCACCAGTGCCTACATACAGCACCTTGTAGCTCACACCGTTGTAAACAATCTGTGCCAAAGAGGGTTTGGTAGCAATCGGTTGCAAAGTTGTCCCCACCTTGAGTTGGGCCAGACGCATGGCAGACAAGTAGGGCTTGACCAGGCTGTTGATGTCGAAACGCCACACATTGCCCAACAGGTCACCGCCGTACACCACCTTGGTGGTGTTGTCGGTGTCAGCTTCCACGTAGTTATTGATTTTTGCAAGCCCGCTGGGTGTGGTTTTGCTTCCAACGGCAGCACCGGAAATGTTGGTGTCAATTTTCATGAGCAACGCGCCAGTCAGGGCGTTCAGCACATACAGGTGGCCATTGCCGTCACCGTTGGTGTTGTTGTAGCCGGATGTCAACAGCACCACCCAAGTGCCATCGCTGAGTTTGGTAATGATGGGGTTGCCGAAGGAAAGGCCCAAGTCTTTCTCACGGTACTCCCACAGCAATTTCGGGCTTTCTGGAACGGTCACATCCAGTGCGTAATAGCTGCTGCCACCGGCGCCCAAGCCTGCCACCAGAATCGACCGCCATTTGGATTGGCCGCTGTCATAGACATCGCCTTCCACTGGTGAGCCATCCACCAGGTACATGTGGTTGCTGGGGTAGTTGATATCCGCCAGCTTGTACAAATTAGGTAAGACATCGGTTGGAATGTAGGCCCACTTTTCCGCTCCGGATGTGCGATCAAATGCGTGCAGCATGCCGTCATTGGCCGCCGCGTAAATCACATTGGTGCGTGCCGTCTGTGCGAAGGAGGAATATCCGCTATCGTTGTAACGGAACCCCGGTTGCCCGACGAACAGGGGTGAAGCGTTGATGATGTCGCCCAGCAAATGGTCGCGTGACCGGAATACCGAATTGTTGGCATAGGTCGGGTCCCCACGCAGGTAGTTCACCAAGTTTTGCCCACTGTTGGCATATCCCAGGTTGCCGGTGGTGGCAAAGGGGCACTGGAGCGGATGGCTGGTTCCGCCTGCACCCTTCTTCAACACATCAGAGCAAAAGTTGTTGAAGTAGGCCTGGGTTGTTGGGTCCAAATTGTCGTAGGTAAATGCCGCCGTGGCCAAGCTTGTAGCGCCGGGTTTGGCGTACCAAATCTTGCGTGAAGATGCACCATAGCCAGTAACCAGCTTGTCCAGCTCTGTCTGGGCCGACCAGGTGAAATCGTTTACTGAAGCAACCACGCCGGTATCCGGATCTATCTTGTAAGACAGCACATCGCCGTACCACAAAGCAGAGGTGAACTTCGCCACGTAAATGTCATTGTCACCTTGCACGGGTTGCAGGGTACTGGTGGCAGCTGCAGAGGCTGCACCGGTCACGGCCTTGATAGAGTCAAGCGCACTCTTCAATCCCAAGATGAGCGAATTTGGTTCGGATGCGCTGAAGTACTGCCCGCGCCCGTCCACAGCCGCATGCCACAGGTCATCAATATTGGTGGCGTTCCCGGTTGGAACCGGCCAGTTTCTTGTGCCGTTTTTGACATTGGCATAGTCGCCGCTTACTTGAGTCAAATAGTTTGGGTCGTAGGTCAAGGTACCGTTATTACCCAGGCCCAGGGTATAGGTGGTCATATGCTGCCAGGTTGCATTGTCACGGATGGCCGTGTCCGCAACGGTTCCTCCCACGTTGTTAAAGCACACGTCACTGCCCATTGCACCCGTGCAGTTTCCAAGGTCCGCGGTTCGCAGATCGGTGCTGTAGTAGTACATGGCGACGTCGGCCAGCGAGTCAGTGCTACCGCCGCTGGTAGTGGTGCTAACAGTAGTCACAGCGCCCTGCTTTCCAATCGCGCCTTTGGGGAGCGTATTGGGATCCTGGTAGCTAGGGTCTTGTACGGTTGCGGTGCTGGTGGGATTCGTTGGCTGCGTGGTTGTGGACAGCAATGCCGTTGGCATGGGACTGGGCTTTGTCGCGACTGGTGTTGGCGTGGGTATCGTAATGGCACTGGTGCCAGCTACCTGGTTGGTGTAGGCGGCGGTCGCAGTTGCGGTGGTACTCCAAACGCCGTAGAGCACGTTGCCCACGGCAACTTCGCTGTAGGCAGATTTCAATGTTGCAGTGGCAGACAAGTCGGGAAGTGGTGATAACACAGCCGTTCCCTTGGTTGTGACCGTTGCCCCTTTGACGATCGTGTCCGCCGTCACAACGCCATTGACGGTGGTGATCGTTTCTGTGTAAGGAGTAACCGCTGTATTGGGAACCGACGTGGTCTGGTTGTCTATTTGCGTATAGGTGTCGGTGAACGTGGCATTGAAGGTTTGGGTGGATGTCGCGGTCTGGGTCTGCACGGTTGTCGTGCCGCTTGCATTGGTGCCCGCAACTGACTTGCCCTTGGTAGTAGCCGTTCCCGGATTACTAGCAAGTCCAGTCAATGTATAGGTGAATGAATTTGTACCAACAGACGCAATGGTGAACGTGCCATTGAAAGCCGCCGGCACCACAGAGGAAATGATGGCTTTGCCGCCAGCAGTAAATCCGGTAATCGATGCCGGGGACACGGTAACCAGGCAACTTTTCGCAGTGCCCACCACGGTATAGGTGGTGCAAGCCACACTGTTGTTGTTTGTTGGCAGCACATTGGTTGTGACCTTGCGTGTGTTGCCGGTGATGGTCTTTGTGTAGGCAATCGTGTTAACTGAAACCCAGGTACGCGTCACCGGTTTGGTGGTGACCGTGTATGTCAGATTGGTTACATTCCAAGTGTTCTTGGTAACAACCTTGCTTCCGTCACCGTCCAACATGGGCCGCAAGGTAGGGCTTCCATCCTGCTGCCCCACATTGGTGGTGTTGTCGAGTTTGTAAGGGCCCCACTTTGGAGCCGTGGTGGATTCGCCGCCGGTATTCCAGTAGCCATCCGTAGACAAAATCATGAAATTCTTTTGGCAGGAGTACTGCACGGGGTCGCTCTTTTGTCCGATGGCCATGTGTGCGTAATACTGGCCCGCCTGAGAGAGAGCACCCCGTAGTGGCGTGCTGTAGACCGGGTTGGTGGAGTACAGATCCTTGTAAAACAGCTTCTTCTGGTTGATGTCAAATTCTTTTGGATCCAGGAAGCTGGTAAGCGCTCCGGAGTCCGTGTGCGAAGGGTCTGCTGTTCGATTGTTGATGCTGTTGAAGCCTACCCGGTATTTGGCATCTACACCGGTAAAGGCCAGGCCGACCGACGTCTTCATCATCAGCATGCGCGTTCGGTAGAACGAATACCAATTTGCGTAGTTGGCTTGTTGCTCCGGCACGTCGGCTAAGTTGACTTGCACGAATACGGATTTACCCGGATCGGCGCCAATGAGACTGGTGCACTCCTTGTAAAAGACCGATGTCTTGTCCAGCTGTGCTGCCGCGTTATACGCGTAATTCAAGGGCTGTTCGGCACCAATATATTTGTAGTAATAGGGTGCCGTCGCTCCCAAGTTAAATTTGCTGGTATTGGCTACCGTTGTGATATTTGTGTTGTAAAAACTCTGCCATGCAGCTCCGTAGGTAGCGATTGCCAAGGTCGAGCCATCATAGTTAACCGGAGGTGTGTAGATTGTTGCGGGATTGAATGCCACGCCATTGCATTGGTAGGACTTGTACCCATACGTTCCCGAATTATTCATGGGCGAGTCGTCCGGCATATTGTCCTGGCCCATACTGCCCGAGTCATCAATGTAGAACATGATGTTCGAGTGCACGCTGTTATCCGACGAAGTAAACAGGGGTGCATTCGCAATGTCCGTGGCGCCGGCCCACACCGGTTGAGCCGACTGCAGCGAGAGCACCACGGTTGCCAGCAGCAGCGGTAACCAATGGCGATTGGATTGGATGGATGACATGTAAATATCCCCTTTATGCATGTTGAATCCGGGTTGCCATCCAGCCTGTGGCTCGTTGCAGGGGCTGTACGGATACTCGGCTGAAGTGGCGGCCAGTTGTCGTTAAAAATGGACGATGGTTTCGGTAAAACTTACAGTGTTGCGTGGGCCGACCGAGCGCACCACGATTCGGTAATACGGGCTTTGCGGCGTGGACGAAATGCGCCCGCCGGATGTCAGTTCGCCACGATCACTGGCCATGGCGTTCGCCACCGAACCGGGAGTCAGGCAAGGATTCAAGCTGCCAGGTGGCCCAACGTTCTTGCACAAACGCGTGATGATCCATTGCACCGTGTTGCCATTGACAGGGGCCGCAAGCGCAGCGACGGCCTTCGGAAATACCTGGTATTTGCAAGACTTGAACGTCCCAACCTTGGCGTTAGTGCATTCGCCGTCGCTTGCCCAGTCCACCAGATCAAGTGGATTGGCTGCACTGGTGCTGCTGCCGGTTGGATCCAATGTGTCAATGCTGAATGCGTAGTACCCATTGGCCTCGTCATTTGCGTTCAGCGCCCCTTGGTTGTTGCTAAGCCACTGCATGGCAGTTTGTGCTGCGGTGGAGCTCGATTCGGTGGCATCCTGTTTGAATGAATAATTTCCAATGATCAGCGTGCCTGTATCGACTGAACGCACCAGCGCCACTGCCGTGAGCGACATGACGACCAGCGCGATCAACGCGATCAGCATGGACATGCCCCGTTGAGTCTGAATGGAGTTCATGGTGGGCGCCTAACGGTTGTAGATCATGTTGCGCAGCGGGATGACAGTGTCAAAGACGCGGTAACGGTAGTGCATCCATTCCCTCGAATTCCCTGTGCGCGGTATTTTCAGAACAACGCATTTGCTGGCTCCATTGGGGCAGGTCACTGCTTCATTGATGGGCGAGTTGGGCCCCACATCCCAGAGTGGATCGGCCGTTGTTACTTCGGTTTTTTCGTACTGGTCACTACGCGCGACCAGAGCAATCTTGATCGCCAGCACTTGCAACCACTTGGTATTGTTTGCCGGTAGCACGGTGTCCCACGTGTCAATAGGCGCCATGGTGATGGCGACACCATCGATGGTTGCAGCCTTGCCGTAATAGGCCTGCAAGTTGACAATGTTGGAGTAGATATCGGTGTTGCCGCTATAGCCTGGCGCCGAGTTGTTCCCCAACGTCAGCCGATTCATTTGCAGCGTTCCTGCGGGACCAATGCCATAGGTGACATCGTTGAAGCTCCCCAGATTGATCACTGCTGAATTTTGCAAAGCCGTGTACAACAGCGCGGGGCGACCAACCGCATTCCAGTGGGCCGGATCATCGGCACGGTCCACCCGACTGGCTGTGGGGTCGGCGGTAACCTGAAATACCTCGCAGTTGCTTGCGGTATTGGTCGCGGCGACCATCAGATCGCCCTTGGTGACGCCGCTGCTTGAGAGCACGGGAAAGCCCTGGTTCAAGGTTGCGTCGCCAGGGTTGTATCCCGGGTCTACAACGGCGACCGGCACAGAGAATGTGTTTTTTGAACTGCTCAATACCCGGATGGAATCGGGTGCGCCGTTCAGGCCATCTGTAATCAGTACCGGCACCAGATTGGCAGGAAAACCAGGAACGTCCGCGTTGTTGTATTTTGCGACGAGCGAGCAACCCACAATTGGCGCAAAACTGCTGAAACCGTAGCCTGCCTCTTGAATGGAATTGCGCAAAGTATCAATTGCCAGCACCCCGTTGACCTGCGCATCCGAGCCGGAAGTCGTGGTTCGTTTTTGCCCTTCCGAGGTCAGCATGATTTGGGTGATGGCCAGCGTACAAACCAGCCCGACTACCAGACCGACCATTAACTCAATCAAGGTGAAGCCGCGGCTGAACCGGCGTACGGGGACTGCGCGCATAGTCATGGGCATTGGAGCGTTATTACGCAGGCTGTGGCGGAGGTGGACGTAATGAACTGATGTGTTCCTTCGTTCGGCTGCGTCCAGGTGATGGTGATGGTGGTGCTTCCACTGGCCGGATCCAGATTGAAGGCTGCAGTGCCTCCCGGCAGTGCTTGTGCCAATTTGGTAACCCAGTCACCACAGGACCCCGAGTTACACCCTGTTGTGTAGGTCTTCAAGTTGGCAAGGGAGCCGGCATCCGTCCACATCATCCCAATAACTTCACTGGCGAGAATGGCTGCATCTGCACGAACCTTGGCCGATCCTTGCGCCCGCAGCATCGCAGCCTGCAAGCCAACCACGCCCAGAATTCCGATGGTGAAAATCAGTATGCCGACCAAGGCTTCAATCAGGGCAATGCCCCGCATCCGCTTGAAGGGTCTGCTGTGAGTCTGAGGTTTCAGCTTCATAATCAATTGCAACATTGGCTTAATTACGGCTAAAGACAGGCCTTTGGATCAGGCGGCACCGTTACCGGGGCCTGCGGGTCACATATCTTTACGTTACCCGCTGCACTGATTTGAATGCGCAATGCCCGCGTTCCTGATGTCTGAGAAACGAAATCAATAGTGCTGATATCGCCCGCAAGGGCTGCAGCGGGCCTGCGGCCAAACCCGTCGAAGCTCACTTGCGTTGCTGCGCTGCCATCTGTTGCCGCGGCGGTAACGCTGAGGTCGTTGCCGCCAGATCCGGCGTTGCTGAGTTGAACAATTCGTGGCGCAACAGTTGTGGATGATGCACTGCTGCACTTGGAGCTTGGATCGTCATAGGACACTACCCATGACCTTGAAGTGCTGGAGAGTTGGCAGCTATTGTCCAGAACCGTCGGGGTCGCCGCGGAAACCATCCAGAACGTAACCACTTGGTTGCTCTTTACCGCTTCTGACCGTGCCTTTTGCAGGCCACTTAACATTGACTCGCTTGCACTACGAAGCCGCATATTTGCCATGAGTTCCGAAGCGGATGGTGCCACGGCGGCCACCAACACGGCCACGACAGCAATCGTGACCAAAACTTCAACAAGGCTGTAGCCCCGCGGCCGCAAGGTCTTCAACATGAGCCCCCCGCATTGGTTACCCAACACTGGGAATTTGCAGTCCATCCACTAGGCACCCCAGTGGTCGACTTGGCGTTGTTCTGATCGATTGTGAAAACGAATCCGTTCATGGAGCCCACGCCGGTTGCAACCAAGGTGTAGGTCGTTGCATCGGCTGCGGGAGAGCACTGAAAGGAAAAGTATTTGCTGGTCGTTGTGTCTACGGCACAGGCTGTTGCATTGGCGTAGGTCTTGTTGTCCTGGAAGAACTGTTCCATCCGAACAGCCTTGAGTGACAAGGCAGCCGTTGCGTCCGGGATTTTCCCGCGTGTGATGTAACTCTGGTAGGACGGAAGTGCAACTGACATCAGGATGCCAATGATCGCCACCGTGATCATGAGCTCAATCAGCGTGAATCCGCGCGAAATATTCGTCCTGCCGCGGCTGCGCTGGAGCTGATTGGGGTGTGTGAAACGGTGCATGAACGTCTCTGGGTTAAATGGTGTGAATGAATGTTCGTCTGCGGCAAATGCAGCCAACGCGCCTTCCGATTTAGTCTAAAAATTTTGCTGAGCGACTGCTATTGCGTACTGACGAATGGCAGAAATAGCTAGCCGAGCGGCATTGGGCCCGGTTTGCTCATTGATCAATCAGGGAGTCGCATGTTTTTAAGGCGGCTATGAAAACCCATCTTCTTCGCAACGGCTACTCATTGGTAGAGACGTTGTTGACACTGAGCATAATGACATCCATTGCGGCATTGGCGGCACCGTCTATGGTCGAATTCTTGGCAACTATGCGGCTTCGCTCTGCAGCGGATGCGATGGTCAATTCCCTTTTGCTCACTCGCTCTGAGGCGGTGCACCGCAGCGCCAGAGTGGTCATGTGCAAATCCATCGCGGGTAACGGTTGCACATTTGCAGGTGACTGGGCCGCTGGCTGGATTGTGTTTCAAGATCACAACAACAGTGGTACTCAGGATCCCGGGGAGCCCACCATTTACCGTCAGGAACCACTTGCCGGCGGCATCCGGATGACGGGAAACATCACAGTGGACCAATATGTTTCTTACACGCCATTTGGGCAGGCGAAACTATTGAACGGTGGTTTTCAGGCCGGAACCTTCTCGATTTGCTCGATGGCTGGCATGACGGCAGTTGGCTACCAGGTGGTTGTTGCGTCAACCGGTCGTGCCCGCGTCTCCAAGGTCACCAGCATGCCATGCCACTTGCCTAGCGGCTGACCTCGTCCACCAGCGTTCTGAATTCATCGATGTCTTCAAAGTTGCGGTAAACGCTTGCAAAGCGCACGTAGGCCACCTTGTCCAGCTTTTTAAGTTCCCGCATGACCAGTTCGCCGATGCGCGTGGACTGCACTTCGCGCAGACCCAGGTTCAACAGCTTTTCCTCAATACGCTCAATGGCGGCGTCTACCTGCTCGGTGCTGACCGGACGCTTGCGCAGAGCAAGTTTCATGGAGGCGATCAACTTGGCGCGTTCGAACTCAATGCGCCTTCCATCCTTCTTGACGATGGCCGGAAAGTTGACGTCCGGTCGCTCATAAGTGGTGAACCGCTTTTCGCAGGAACTGCACTGGCGGCGCCTGCGGATGAAGTCCCCGTCCTCGGACATCCGGGTCTCGACGACCTGGGTTTCCTGGTTGCTGCAGAACGGGCACTTCATGGTGATTTCACCTACTTGTAGACCGGGAAGCGCGAGGTCAGGGCATGCACCTTGGCGCGCACGGCTTCGATATTGGCCGCGTCACGTGGGTTGTCCAGCACGTCAGCCACCAGATTGGCGGTCAGGCGGGCTTCTTCGTCCTTGAAGCCGCGCGTGGTCAGTGCCGGGGTGCCGATGCGCACGCCGCTGGTGACCATGGGCTTTTCCGGGTCATTGGGGATGGCGTTCTTGTTGATGGTCATGTGGGCGCTGCCCAGCACGGCTTCGGCTTCCTTGCCGGTAATGCCTTTTGAACGCAGGTCGACCAGCATCACATGGCTCTGGGTGCCACCGCTGACAATGCGCAGGCCGCGCTGGGTCAGGGTTTCGGCCACGATCTGGGCGTTCTTCAAGACTTGCTGCTGGTATACCTTGAAGCCCGGCTCCAGCGCTTCCTTGAAGGCCACGGCCTTGGCTGCAATCACATGCATCAACGGGCCGCCTTGCAGGCCGGGGAAGATGGCGCTGTTAATCGCCTTCTCAAACTCGGCCTTCATCAAGATGATGCCACCGCGCGGGCCGCGCAGGCTCTTGTGGGTGGTGGAGGTGACCACATCGGCATGGGGCACCGGGTTGGGGTAGATGCCGGCGGCAATCAGGCCGGCGTAATGGGCCATGTCCACCATGAACAGAGCGCCCACGTCCTTGGCCACCTTGGCAAAGCGGGCAAAGTCAATGTGCAGGCTGTAGGCAGAGGCGCCGGCGATGATCAGCTTGGGTTTGGTTTCATGGGCGCGGCGCTCCATGGCGTCGTAGTCAATGGCTTCGTTGGCATCCAGGCCGTAGCTCACCACGTTGAACCACTTGCCGCTCATGTTCAGCGGCATGCCATGGGTCAGGTGGCCGCCTTCGGCCAGGCTCATGCCCATGATGGTGTCTCCGGGCTTCAAAAAGGCCAGAAACACGGCTTCGTTGGCAGAAGCGCCGCAGTGGGCCTGCACGTTGGCAGCGTCAGCGCCAAAGAGTTGCTTCACGCGGTCGATGGCGAGCTGCTCGACCACGTCCACGTATTCACAGCCGCCGTAGTAGCGGCGGCCGG